>NZ_DALZYO010000025.1:0-81383 GCF_031988165.1 Neobacillus sp. | reverse complement strand
TGATTTAAACATGACGCCACAACCGGTGTCCACTTTTTATACTAGCTTCAATTTTCAGTGGGGAACGGCTCATTTTTTCACTTGATTGGCTCATTTTTCTTCGAGATTGGCTTTTTTACCAATTAAACCCAAATATTACGCAAAAAACGGGTAACCCCCCTCGAGGCCGCCCGCCCAACTCAAATAATTACTTAATCCAAGCTCCATCCTTGCCTAGTTTATAGCCATCAACTGTTGTGCTGTACGCCATTTTACCAGACTTAGGATTTAGGTAATACCATTTGCCGTTGATGAGTTTCCAGCCAGTGTTCATGGCACCGTTAGTGCTTAAGTGATACCATTCACCGCCAGTTTTCACCCAGCCGGTTTGCATGGAACCGCTAGTGCTTAGGAAGTACCATTTACCGCCGTCGAGTACCCAGCCAGTCTTCATTGCACCACTAGAGGCAAGGAAATACCATTTCCCACCATCAAATACCCAGCCGGTTTTCATCGCACCATCTTTATTCAAGTAGTACCATTTACCGCCGTCTAGCACCCAGCCGGTTGACTTCACATCTTTCACATAGAAGAACCATGTGCTGCCTTCCAATTTCCAACCATTTTTCACAACTGGAGTTGGATCCGGATCTGGTTTTGGATCTGGTTTCGGATCTGGTTTTGGATCTGGCTTCGGATCTGGCTCCTTCACTTCAGCACGGAAGATTGTGATTTCCTTCTTCGTTTCGTTGCCACCAAAGTCAAGGAGACGAAGGCTTACTTTGTTCTCCCCATGCTTTAAGGCTACGTCAAACTCATACGGAGTTACAGCAGGAGTCATGATATCCACTGGACTCGTATATGGTTGGACAAACACTTGGTCAGACCCAACGTATAAGGATAAATAATTATAGTTATCCTTTAAAGTTAATTTCACTTTTGCAGATTCTACATCATAGCCCACTTTTTCAGGAGCATTGACAACGATTTCACCTGGAGTCGTATCGATAAACACAATCCGTGAAATCGAGAATTCCTTCCCAGCCACGTCAGTCACAGTGATAGGAATTTTGTACTTTCCGTCTTTTTCAAACTTAACGGTTGTTGAGAAATTGTATTGCTTTTTCGCTGCGTCAAAAGTAAGTGCTACATCCTTCCCATTCACTTGAACTTGGTCCACTCCAAGATCATCCGTAGCATAACCCGAAACCGGAACCTCAAGGGATCTGTAAGTTCCATTTGCCGATGGTGTGCTTAAGTACATAAGCGGAAGTTCTGTGTCACCTGCTGCTGTTTTTGAACCGCCAACGTTTAATGCGTAATCAATTGCATAAACCTCTATAGACGTTTTTACAGCAAGAGGAGTTTCAAATTTATAGCTTGTTGCACTCGGACTCACCTTATCGGATACTAATTTTCCATCGACATAGATGGCATAATTTCTCACACCCACGCCGGTTTCATCTGTTGTCCAGTTAACTGTTGAGGTAGCATCATCATACGATACTTTTACCTTTGGAGCCGTTGTATCTACATAGACTGGAATCTTCTTCGATTGATATTCGGCACCCTTGTAATCTACTACAGATTTGATTTCATAGTAATACAAGCCGTCTTCAACCTTCTTAGAATTAACGCTACCATCCCAGGCACGAGTCGATTTTAAGGAATACGTACTAGAACCTGAACCGCCGGCATTATAGTAACTTTTCCGTACATCTTTTTCTAAAGCAACACGGCGAAGTAGCTTGCCGTCCTTATCAAGGATATTAAACTGAGCTTCCGCTGCATTCCGCAAGAAGGTTGGCAGTGGGAAAGCATTATCCATTTGGTCATCGCCATTCGGAGAAACCGCATAATATCCCTTTCCAGGAACCGGAGCCTGCGTAAAGATTTCCCCCTTCTTATTTGTAAACAACATTTCATTCAAGCCGTGAGTGTAGAACTTGGTTTCGCCGAGATTTTTAAATCCATCCACAATGCTTGGGCGATCCCATTTGCCGTAGAAACCAACATACGGAACATTCAACGTTGGTTCTAATTTTTTGTTCACGTCCGTAAGTGTCACGAAGCCTTCAACGAAAATATCTTCTTTCAGATCAAGGGCAATTTTTTTCCCGGCATTATCAAGACCAGGGATTTTTGCCTTACTAAAGTCAACCTTTACGGAAAAATCAACCGATTTTCCTGCTGGCACTGTGACTGTTTTTGGTGCATCGACTACCGCACCCTCCATGTTACCGGCAACTAAAGCGTTCGTATCTGGTTTGCCAGTCGTTTGCTTAATCGTGTCCGTTAAAACATCCGTATTTACAGCGTAGGTTACTTCTTTATCAGAAATGTTCTTTGCCGTAAAGTTCATCGTAAATTGCTTGCTAGTAAAATCCTTTAACGCTACTTTGCCTTCATTGCTGGCTTTTTCAACAACCACGACTGGTGTTGTTACAGCGTTGAAGGTTTGCATCATTCCAGCACCTTGACGGCGTGGAGAGAATGGCTGACCATCCAAATCAATAATTTTGCTTGCTGTATTCATTAAAAGAAGTTTTGCAAGGTGTGTACGTTCGCCAGCAGTTAACGCTTTGAAACGATTATCTTTCTTTAAGTACTGTTGCACAAGTGCAGACCCACCAGAAACATGCGGAGCTGCCATTGACGTACCGCTCATTACTTCATATTTATCATTATTTACAGTAGAATAAATTTTTCCACCTGGAGCTGTTATTTCAGGCTTAAAGTCAAGTGATGGTGTTACGCCCCATGAAGTAAAGTCGGTCATTTTGCCCATTTCCGGGTCATCTGTCCGTTTTGTTTGTGTTACATGCAAAGTCGTGTGACCCGCCTTGATTGCTTCTTCAAGCACAAGACCTTGATCTCTTTGCAACTTCATGAAAGGCACTTGCCATCCACCTTGATTTTCATAGAAATTTGTTGCCGTAGCGCTGTTGTAAACAATGATTCCGATTGCTCCAGCAGCTGCTGCATATTTCGTTTTATCAGCAAACGCTAAATCTCCACGCGGCATAACAACAACTTTACCTTTAACATCAAGTCCGGCATAGTCTGCTGGAGCTCCAAGCTTTCCGCCAAGGCTCACTAATTGCAATGTATTCGATTTAGCCAGTTCAAGCCAATCGTCGATGCCATACCCGGTAGCAGAGAAGCCTTCCGCACCATCTACTGTAATACCATGCTGGTAAAGATAGCTAACATTACCTGCAGCCGCAACTTGAATCGTGTCAGTATTCAGGCCAGGTGCCCCAACAACCCCAATGTCCGGGTTACTTGCATATGGATTTGGATTTGCTCCGTAACCGTAAGCAATATGTCCAGAGTTACCTGCCGAAAGGGAACAAACAATACCATTCTCCACTGCACGAGTGATCGCTAAATCCTCAGCGCTTCTTTCATCATAGAAGGAAGCAGTAGAACCTAAACTCATGTTTAAGACATCGGCACCGAGCTTGATGGAATCATCAATCGCTGCAAGATAGACATCGGATGAGGTGGATCTATAGTTCGGGTCATTACTGAAGACCTTCATGCCAAGAACCTGTGCTTCAGGTGCTACCCCTTTAATTCCGCCCTTTGTTTCATCACCGTTAGCCGCTACCGTGCCAGCAACGTGCATACCGTGCATCGAAGCAGCTGGTCCTAAATCAAGGATCGTACTATTTTCATCAAAGTAGTTGTAGCCATATGGTACCTTATCTGTGTAATATTTACCCTTTAATCCAGCATCGTTCACTACTTTGCTAACCTTCTCTTTTGATAACGCATCTTTTGCAGAATCGGTTACCTTAAAGTCGCGGTGGGACGGGTCGACACCTGTGTCAATAACAGCGACTACCATTCCTTCGCCTTTAAGATTCGCATCTACCCATGTTGTTTGCGATTGGATGAACGAGTGGCTTGTCTTCATGTCAGGTGTTTCTGGACGATTGTATTCGTTAGCTATGTAGACATTTTTGACACCTGGAATCGACTCAAGCTTAGCAAGTTCACTGTACTGAACATCGCCGCTAAATCCGTTAAACGCAGTGGTAAAGTTCTTTTTATAGTTTACCTTGACACCTTTCGCGGAAATCTTGTCCTTTATACTATTTTGCTGTTTTACTAGAGTGGAAGCTAGTGAACTCTTCTTGCTTTCCGATAATTCCTTGTACAGTGTCCCCTGTTCAGTTGCATATTCAACCGGAGTTTGTCCATCTAATTCCACAATTACGCGGACCTTATCTGATGGATTCAGGTTAGCTGTTGTTTTAATATCCTTGGAGTCAATCGTCTTGAAATCTTTGCCAGCCAAGTCTTGCAGTTGTTTTACTTTGACCGCGAAGTCATTTTCAGGTGTGCTACTTTCCGCTGATGCTGCTGCTGTGAATCCAAGATTGGACAGGACTAGAGCAGACGCCAGCACATATGAAGCTACCTTTTTTTGTCTTTTTTTCTTCATGAAAGCCTTTCCCCCCTATATTTCTATCAAATTTTGACTTTACTCAATTATCTAAAAAGTCAAAATACGTAAATTTTATAATAATTGCTACAATTCATTGTGTCAATATAATTTTTAAATTGTCTGATAAATTTTTCACTATCTAGTTGAAATAATCATATATGGGTATTTAAGGGGAATTTAGCTAATTGATTATTTTTAATATAAAAATAGTAAATTAATATCAATTTTCCAAAAAAACTTTTTTCAAATGAGGCTTTCAACTTAGTTTCCGATGGTTCTTTTGGCTTGGTTTTCGGTGAGAAGGGCGGTTTGGACTTAATTTTAATTGAAGTGGTCAGTTTGGATCCATTTTGAATGAAAGATCAGGTTATATTTGGGGAATGAGGAGCTGCTTTGGACCGATTTTTGGATGATGGGCTGTTTTTTGATTCACTTAATTAGCTGGAAAAATTCGATTGGCTCATTTTTTCACGCTATTGGCTCATTTTCAGTGGGGAATGGCTCATTTTTTCACGCTATTGGCTCATTTTTTAGGAAGATTGGCTTTTTTACCAATTAAACCCAAATATCACCTCTTTTTTTCAAAAAAAGTGCCGCCCACCAATGCACAATAACACCCCCAGGGGTTTATGTTCCTAACAAAAAAAGCCGAGCGAACTCGGCTTTTCCCAAAAAACACTTATTTCGTTCCAAACAATCGGTCGCCGGCATCGCCCAAGCCTGGCACGATGTAGCCGTGGTCGTTCAATTTTTCATCCAAGGCGGCGATGTAAATATCGACATCCGGATGCTCAGCCTTCACAGCCTCCACGCCTTCAGGTGCGGCAATCAAGCACATGAATTTGATATGTTTAGCACCGCGCTTTTTCAAGGCATGGATTGCATCAATAGCGGAACCGCCTGTTGCTAGCATCGGGTCGACGACGATGAAGTCACGCTCTTCGACGTCACTTGGAAGCTTCACATAATATTCCACAGGCTTTAATGTTTCTGGGTCACGGTATAATCCGACATGGCCTACCTTCGCAGCCGGGATTAATTTCAACATTCCATCGACCATGCCAATTCCAGCGCGTAGAATCGGTACCAGCCCTAGTTTTTTCCCAGAAAGAACTTTTGACTTTGTCATGCAAACCGGTGTTTCAATCTCAATATCTTCAAGCGGCATATCCCTTGTGATTTCAAACGCCATCAGTGTTGCCACTTCGTCAACCAGTTCGCGAAACTCTTTCGTTCCCGTATTTTTATCACGTATGTAAGTAAGTTTGTGCTGGATAAGTGGATGATCGAAGACGTATACCTTTGCCACAATAATCGCCCCTTTTTTCATAAAATATTTGTTCTAAGAAACACTTCGTCTCATTTTACAGAAAAAAAATGCATTGAGCAACTCGTAGCCCCTTTTTCAAAAAGAAAACTTGCCGACAAATGTCGGCAAGCTTTATGCAACCCTACTGCTTAAATCTGGTTCCTTTTTATCAACCACGACCGTCAATACGGCACCTGCCATGATGAACACTGCAAAAACAATATTTTTCAACGAGAAATCGCCATGTAAGAATAATACATCTAGAAAAATTGCAAAGGCAACGTAAGAGATATTCAGTGACATTGCCCGAACGGGGCCGATGAGCTTAATGGCTTGATAATAGAATACGTAAGAAAGCGTTCCAAACATTGCAATGAGTCCAATAAACCAGAAAGTCTTAGTTGATGCCACTTGTACGGTTAAGGAGTGGCCGACAAAGATAGGAATAATGATGACAGCAAAGATCACTGCTGATGTTAATTGGCGAATGAACAGGGCTTGTAAGGGGCTAACTTCATCATCCTTCATCCCATAAGCCGAAATAACCGATTCCATTCCCCAGCCAAAAATACAGAATATGATAAAAATAAATCCGATAGAAACCGATGTTCCGGTAATTAAATTTCCGGAATAGCTGAGGGCAATGGTGAAGCCAATACTAGTCAGCAGCCCTACCCAGTTTTTCAAAGAAAGCTTGTCACGTAAAATTAAAAAGGCAAACAAAGCCCCGACTGCCGGGAAAATTGATGAAATCGAAGCAGTAAACGATGCGCCTATTTTCTGAACGGATAGGACATAAAAGGTCATCCCAACCGGTCCGCCAAGCGTGGCGGCGAGCACAACCCACCAGCCGCTTTTCGTCTTTAGCTTGCGAAAGGATTCACCTAGTTCCCCTCTGACTGCCATTAACAACATCATCCAAAGAGAAGAAAATGTATCATGTAAAAAAGTACTTAATAGTGGCGCTGCTAAAACAATGTCACTAAATTTTAAAAAGGTGGTCGAAGATAAGGCATAGCCAATTAAAATTGTATCAATTGCCCACGTTAATCCTGCACCTAAGCCAATGGAAACGCCCTTTGCATTAAATTTTTCCAAGTATCTCATACCCCTTATAATGATTTTGGTATTCCTGTAAATTATTTTGTGCTCGGGTAAAACGAGTGAAGGCATAGGATCCAAAATCTTCTCCGCCTGCTTCCTTCATCAGTGCCCAGATGGTCCAGAGGAAATCAAGGAAAATCTTATTCAATAACAGCTGCTGTAGGCCTGCTGTTGTGACATCTCCATTGAAATACTCCAGCAAAAATAGCTTTTCCTCGGCCGGAGACAGTTCTGCTTCAATGATGTATGCCGCTACATCCCAAAGCGGGTCGTTCATACCGGAAAATTCCCAGTCAATCAGGAACATCTTCTCTTCGCCGCTCTTAACGAAGTTTTCTGCAAGTGGATCATTATGGCAGGGAACAGGCTTAATGTTTAACGATTTGTAGTATTCCTCAAGCTCAAGAACTTGCTGTTTTACTGCATCATGTCCGTCAAACAATACACCATTTAGCACTTCTAAGAGTGTTTCATATTCGGTAATCTTTTCAAACACATCAAATCGGGCGTTAAAGGTTTCACCTGATGTATGTAATGTATGAAAAATACTGGCTACCTGAATCAGGTTATCTTCTCTTGTACCTGTTTTCGGATTTAGTGTTTCGGCATCAGGGATAAACCTGACAATTTTCAAGCCAGTTTCAGCATTGAAATAAATCACCTCTGGATTAATTCCTAGCCGGCTGGTGATTTCTGAATTTACCTTTTCATCAAGACGATTGATATATTGTTCCGTGCCTTTTCCTGGAATTCTCGCCGCGTACTCCTGGCCGGCAACGGTCACTTTAAAGTTGCGGTTCGTCAATCCCCCAAGCGCTTCGACAGAGGTTACCTTATCGATCCCGATATTCAAAGCCGTAGCAATCACTTGCTTTAATTCTCGTTCCTTAAATTCTGCTTCTTTTCGCTGGAGCATTGGGTAAAACTTATCAATAACTTTAAAATGGTGTTCATAGCTATCAATTTCAGCCCAAACGAGGTCAGTAATTTTTAAAAAACTAACATTGATAATCCGCGATACATCCAAGAGGATATATTCGTAATTCACATAAGGATTTTTATTGGTTTCAAATAATTGCAGCATTTCCTTATAGACTTCATAAGAAAACTTAGTAATCCCAGTCATTTCCCCATCAATTCGGTTTAGCTGATGAATGTCCTTGGAGATTTTATAAAGGTAATTATTTTGAATTTCAATAAAGGCTTCATCCCCAAAGCCGCTTTCTTGTGTCACAAGCAGACAATCTCTTTCCTCATGGTTAATAAGCTCGGTGACCGCACTTTCTTCAATTAGAATATCATCTTCCAAAAGAATAAAATCATCAGTCAGCAGTTCAGAAGCGGTGGCGAGCGAGGCCATGCTGCCTGTCCATAGGTATCGTGGATTTTCCACAAAATGAATGGCCGGATTTTCCTTCAAGGCTGTTATTTCATCAAAGGCTTCTTTTTTATAGCCAGTGACGATGATAATTTTTTCAATCCCATTATTCTCAAGGATGCCGATGTTTCTCTCCAAAAGGGTGGTATCCTTGATTGGCAACAAACAGGCGGGTTTATCAAATTCAGCTTTTGTCCCAGCAGCTAGAATGACCGCCTGCTTGACTATTTTTCTTTCATTATTATGAATGATGACCTTTGTTCCATGAAGCTGGTCTAATTCATTTTTTAAGTACTCTTTACCATTTTCAGTTACCTCATAACGGTTGGCTTTTCCTGATTTTTTGATGACAATCATTTTTTCATCTGCTAGTTGATTTAGCATGTAATTGACTTTTCCAACTGAAAGGCTGCATAGTTCTGCTAAAGACCTTTGTGAGATTTTAGAATTCTGTGTAAGAGCATCTAACATTTGAAATCGATACATTTTGGGATCTCAACTCCTAGCCGTTCATTTTTTGAACAACCGAATTTTACCATATTATATTAACTCTGTATAGAAAAATTTTTCAAAAATTCAATCATGTGTTTCAACTCTCTACCCTATCATGGAAAAAGCTTGAAAAAGTGTAGGATAACAACATAATTAAGGTGATTTCTACAGAAACCTAGCTATACAAGTGGAACAAACCAATGATAGTTTTTACAATCAAACGCCATTATTGTCATCGGCGTTGGCGCAGCTCTGATCCTCCTTCAGACCAAACGAAAACAGCGGTACACGCCACCCTCTACTTAAAACAACCATTTATTCGAAGAAAAAAGCGGTGTGAGCTGGGGCATAATCGTTGGGAAAACGTAAATATTTACTCTGATTGCATTCAATGAGTCATTTTTTGCGGTTCACCGCTCCTTTTTCCAAAGGCTCTGTTTAACTACATTGTTGATTTTTTACAAATTAATAAGCGTATTCGAGGTTTTTTCGAATACGCTTATTCTTTCGAGTGGCGAAAAATCTTTAATCGCCCCTTTTTTCAAATAAGAATCAATTTAGCCCTATTTCAAATTCTCTAAATCCTTATTAATGGAAGACTTTTTTAGTCTTTTGTTTTTTCGTAAATATTCAATATCCATTCGATTATCGTAAGAAAGCTGAAAGTAGAAATAATTAATATACTCTAAAATCGCAAAAATATAAATAAATACGGAAATAAGTAGTCCTCTAATTGGCAATAAATTATTCCATTTTATATAATCCACTACAAATCCAAGGATTGGCACAATTAGCAGACCAGTGTTTAATGTTTTGAAAAGCTTAAATTTACGTACGACTTTAAAGGGGGTTTTAACTTTATTTTCAGTTCGTAGCCTCTTCCATTTTACGTGCCAATAATACGCACCCTGAAATAAAAAAAGCCCAAGTAAAATAAATGAAAACCAAAACGAAAACAATGAATATAAATGAAATTGTGGATTAGTGCTATTAAAATAGTAGCTTAGAAAAATAAAAAGAATTGCAGCGAATATTTCACCAGTATATAAATAAGAAAACCTTTTCTCTAATGATTTTTTCATTCATTGCACCTTTTTAATAGAATTTTTTTAAAATATTTCTGCCCTTTTCTTCATTAAGTGCAACTTGTTTTTCTTTCATTATAGATTATTATTCAAAAAATATTCCCAAATACCTTGTTAAGCTGGCATTTTTCTATAATTAAACAGAGCCTTTCCCAAAAAAAAACAGCCCTCTATTAAAAGAGGGCCGATTGCGAAAATTAATATTCCGGATAAAGGGTAAATTTGCCTGTTAATGCTTCAACGCGTTCACTTGCTTCGGCAAGCTTGGCTTCATCTTCATGATTTTTCAATGTAAACGCGATGATAGAGGCGATTTCGTCCATTTCCGCTAAACCGAAACCTCGACTTGTGACGGCAGCCGTACCAATGCGGATACCACTTGTCACAAATGGGCTTTGCGGATCGAATGGAATCGTGTTTTTATTAACAGTAATACCAATTTCATCAAGCACCTTTTCGGCTACTTTGCCTGTTAAGCTAAGGTTTTGAACATCCACTAACAGCAAGTGGTTGTCAGTTCCACCGGAGACGAGCTTTAAGCCTTCTTTTTCTAGACTTTCAGCTAAGCGCTTGGCATTGGCGACAATATGACTGGCATATTCTTTAAAGCTCGGCTGCAATGCTTCACCAAACGCAACCGCTTTGGCAGCAATCACATGCATCAGGGGACCGCCTTGAATCCCAGGGAAAATGGATTTATCGATTTTCTTACCATATTCCTCTTTGCAAAGAATCATCCCACCGCGTGGACCGCGCAGTGTTTTATGAGTGGTCGTCGTTACAAAATCAGCATATGGCACTGGATTTTGGTGCAGACCTGCGGCAACCAGTCCGGCGATGTGGGCCATATCAACCATCAGGAAGGCGCCGACTTCATCAGCAATCTCACGGAACTTGGCAAAATCGATTTCCCGTGGGTAAGCGCTGGCACCGGCAACGATTAATTTCGGCTTGTGTTCACGAGCTTTTTCAAGAACCACATCATAATTGATGCGATGGGTCGTTTCGTCGACACCATACTCAACAAAATTATATTGAATACCACTGAAGTTGACCGGACTGCCATGGGTTAAATGGCCGCCGTGCGAAAGGTTCATGCCAAGCACTGTGTCGCCTTGCTCGAGGATCGTGAAGTAGACTGCCATATTGGCCTGTGCTCCAGAGTGCGGCTGCACGTTGACATACTCCGCACCGAAAATTTCCTTGGCGCGGTCGCGGGCTAAGTCCTCAACTATATCCACATACTCACAGCCGCCATAGTAGCGGCGACCAGGGTAACCTTCTGCATATTTATTGGTCAAAACAGACCCTTGAGCCTCCATGACCGCTTCACTGACAAAGTTTTCTGAGGCAATTAATTCAATTTTACTGCGCTGACGTCCCAATTCTTTTTGGATCGCTTGAAAAACTTGTTCGTCTGCCTGAGCCAAATGCTTCATGATATTTCCCCCTTTTATGTAAGAAACCACAAACAATTTGAAAATTTCCTCTTCATTTTAGCATGTTTTTCTAGGAAGTAAAAAAATTTAATCGCGACAACCAGCGGCTGCTCGGTTTTTATCGCCGGAATCACATTTGGAAGCCCTTTGTCCATGGGTATGGTGCTTCAGAGATGTTGATATCTCCTAGATGTGGCGTCTCCTAAATGTGGTGTCTCCTAGGCGTGGTGTCTTTGCCTTGGTAGTAGTCCTTAGTGTGGTACCTGACACTAAGGACTGTTTGACACCAAAGACGGTTTTAA
This sequence comes from Neobacillus sp., assembly GCF_031988165.1. Taxonomy (NCBI): domain Bacteria; kingdom Bacillati; phylum Bacillota; class Bacilli; order Caryophanales; family Bacillaceae; genus Neobacillus; species Neobacillus sp. Next base: position 69,839 of record NZ_DALZYO010000025.1, on the reverse strand, counting down.
GAACAGCTCGAATTCTCTTTGCTTCGTTCATATACAGCTCTAGCGCCGCCAATCAGTTTTGGCCTGGTTTTCGCTAGCGTAACGTGGGCCTGGCCGATGGTTTTTTGCTTGACCCGGATCGGCACGGCCACATGTTTCATGTGCATACCAATGAAGGTGTGGCCGATGTCAATCCCAGCCTCCGCATTGACAAACTCTACGACAACGGCATCTGTCAGATGCTCAAAGGCGTAGGTTGCCATTGCCCCGCCCGCCTTTCGGACAGGGACAACGGAAACCTCATCGAATTGTCGTGCTTCGGCAACAGAGCGCTCGACAACAAGCGCCCTGTTTAAGTGCTCACAGCATTGAAACGCTAACTGAATACCCGTTTCCGACTGAAGTTTTTTCAAGCCGTGAAAAATCATTTTGGCCGCGTCGAAGCTGCCCGCGGTTCCGATCCGTTCACCGATAACCTCACTCGTGCTGCAGCCAACAACCAACAGCTGCCCCGGCTTGAACGCGGCCTGCTCCTTGAATTCTGTTAAAATCACTTCTAGTTCCCTTTCCCATTCGTGGATCATAAATAGGCCACACCCTTCCCATAAGGCTGTTTTCGGACAATTAGTAGGTTCACTAAACTAATCGTTAAAGATGTTTTTCCTCATATTCAGTAATTTTGCCCACGCGACCCGCATGACGGCCGCCTTCGAATGTCTCTGTCAGCCAAATTTCAGCAATATCCCTTGCCAGGCCAGGGCCGATGACGCGCTCACCCATAGCGAGGATGTTGGAATCATTATGTGCCCTTGTGGCTTTGGCACTAAATGTGTCATGCACTAGGGCGCAGCGAATGCCTTTCACCTTGTTGGCCGCAATGCTCATGCCAATGCCGGTTCCACAAATCAAAATCCCTCTGTCAAACTCACCGCTGGCCACCTTTTCGGCAACAGGCAGCGCATAATCCGGGTAATCCACCGATGTTTCACATTCACAGCCAAAATCGACATATTCAATCTTTAATTCATCCAATAAATTGGCGATTTCCTTACGAATATGTATACCGCCATGGTCTGATGCTAATGCTACTTTCATGTAAAAATCCTCCTATTCATTCGTCAATCTTAGTTTAATTTTGACATACCAACCTAAAAATATAAAGATTAATGAAAAATAAAAGCTCTCTTTTTAAAAAGAGAGCCCTGTTTGGCATTATGGCCTTAATTTTTCGATGGCTCTGTTGATTAACTCGCCAAGCTCACGATAGGTTTCTTCATATATCGCCAGGCTCCCGCCGTAGGGATCGACCACGTCATGATTGTATTTTTCACCGCTGTATTCCTTTAAGGTAAAAACCTTCACTTTTGCCTGAGGGTATTGCTGCTGGATAGCAAACTTGTGGGAGGCTGTCATCGTTAAGATGAGGTCCGCCCATTCAACCTCCACATTGGTCAGCGGGGTGGAATGATGCTGGTGTGAAATTTTATTGTCACCGAGCACTTGCTTAGCATGTGCTGATGCCTCGCTGCCAGTGGCGGCATAGATTCCCGCTGACTTAACCTCGATGCCATCCAGGTTTTTATTTTTCAAAATCGCTTCTGCCATTGGACTCCGGCATGTGTTCCCCGTACATACAAACAAAATTCGCTCCATATGGTCCGCCCCCTTTCCTTTATTATAAAACAACTTCCACCGATTCAAACCCTTCAAACGCCTGCTTGCCAATTTTTAAAATGGGGCCTGCTTCCGAATGATTTGAAAAAAGACTAATATTCGTTCACCTCTGTCAGGTTGGGGTTTTGCCAAATCGTTAGTGACCCCGAAAACATTCACTCTAGTTCTGGTAATTTACCGATATGTAATCGCCTGCTTACCCATTTGCTCCCAGCCGCGTTTGAAGGCACTAATCGTGACCTTGCGATTTTTCGTTGACGACAACGGATCATTAAAATAAATATACTGGCTGTCATAGCCGGTGATGAGAACACTGTGTTCCTTGTAGGTAATGGAAATTTTTCCAGTAGGCGTGCTCCAGGTCTCCCAATATTGCGATGGCACGGTATCGAACAACACGTTGTTAATCACCCATACAGGTTTACCATTATTGAGGTGCTTATAAATTTCTTCAAAATTACTTCCGGTAAAATTGACGACACGATTGGGCAGATACTTTTCGGCCAGTTCAGCGATTGGCCCGTGGTAAACAGCGAGGCCCGGTTTATTAAAGGTATACATATCGCCAACAAAGCCTGAATATGGATTGCCAAAATTCACTTGTCCATTTATTTTTGTAAAAGGTGTTGGATCCTTCTGCACCTGGGATGCCAACGTCATTTTGTTCGCCTGCACGCCTGCCTTAAGAAGCATCATTGCGAGTGAGGTGACTTCACAGCCGCGCGGAAGCTCTGGCATTTGCGCTATGAGCGGGGAATCGAGTTGAACGGTTGACACAGCACCGCCGCCGCCAAGGTAAAACCAATCCCTGCCGCTTTGAATCCAGCCAGTTTTCATGGAGCCGTCTGATTGAAGGAAATACCATTTTACGCCATCAAGCACCCAGCCGGTGGCCATAACGCCGCTTTGATTGAGGTAATACCATTTGCCACCATAATATAACCAGCCAGTCTGCATCGCACCACTGCGATTAAGATAATACCAACGATTGGAGATTTTCACCCAGCCGATTTGCATGGTGCCTGAACCATTGAGGTAATACCACTTGTCACCATCTAATACCCAGCCGGTAGCCATTGCGCCGCTTTCAGTTAGAAAATACCATTTCCAGTTGTCGTACAGCCAACTAGTCTGCATTGCTCCACTATTTTTTAAAAAATACCACTTGCCATTATCAAATAACCAGCCTGTTTTCATGACACCGTTTTGATCAAGAAAATAGCGGCTACCATTATCGGTAATCCAGCCAGTTTGTTTTTCGCCATCAGGACCGTAATAATACCTTTTGTTTCCATCCTGAACCCAGCCTGTTGCCACCACGGTTACTTCAATTGAATATGTATGTTCCGCCCCGTCATCCGCTGTTATTTTAAGGATGGTATTTGCAGGCTGTTTTTCAATCGCCACTTCAAACGCTCCATCACTATCCGTCTGTGTGGAATTGAGGAGTCCTGCTTTATTTTCTACCTTGATTTCCGCATTCGCGAAGGATTTCCCTCTGATTGCCAAGGTTTGGTCGGTGACTTTTTCTAGTATTTGAATGGCTGATTCACCATTTGCCCCTGTTGTTGTTGCTGCCATAGCTAGTGTTGGAAAAATAGATTGTGAGATTACGAGTAATGATAGGCATAGCGTAATCCATAATTTTCGTTGCATCGAGTTAACCTCCCTAGTATCAAATTTAATAGATTAGTATGTTAAAAAATTACCAATTACTATACTATCATATTTGAACAGGGAATATTAACTAATTACCCCATTATCTTGGAAATTCCAACTTGAATGGGGTGGGCAGCAAGAAATATTTAATGTCCTCCTTACCAGAAGGCTGTGAGCAGCTTTATTCCAAAGGCTAGTAAAATCGCGCCGCCTAGTGCCTCACTATAGGTGCCAATCCAACTCTGCACCTTTCTTCCGAGCAGCAACCCAGCCCACGTTAGTATCGTGGCAACAATTCCAAAGCATAAAATAACCATAACGGTTTTCGCACCGTATATCCCTAAGGTTAGGCCAACGGAAAAACTATCAAGGCTCACGCTCAATGCAAACAGCAGTACGCCAAAGCCCATCGGCGTAATGACTTTTTCATCCCCCTTTTTCAGGGTCGACCAAACCATTTGGCCTCCTAACACGATTAACAGCAAACCGCCGATAAAGGAGGCAAAGACGCCAAACTTTTCTGATAAAAATTTACCGGCAAATAGGCCAACGAGTGGCATCCACACATGGAATAATCCAATCGTAATTCCGATATTAAAGATTTTCCGCAGCCGTAGCTTGTACATCCCCATGCCTAGCCCAACCGAGAAAGCATCCATCCCCAGTGCAAATGCCATTATTATCAGTGTAATTACCTCGCTAACCATTTCTGACATCCTGTTTCCGCCCCCTTGGACTAACTAACCTAAGCATATGCACGTCCAAAGCTTTTTAGAAGTTATTATGGGGAAATGACAAGCGCTTGTAGCACTGTGTTCAGCAAAAAACACCAGCCCCTAAATATCAAGGGGGCTGGTGCTTTTTCACTGATTATCCTATTCCCGGCTGCTCTCTGGAGTCGGGGCTTTTTCGCTGATCATCCTATTCCCAGCTGCTTTCTGAAGTCGGTTCATAATCGCATGTCCGACGCCCGTACCTGGGAACATTTCACTAAAAATAATATCAACATTTTTTTGGTTGAACCCGCGTAATGTTTCATAGAGCGCGGCAGCAACTGTCTCAAGCTCCGCCCTTCTGCCGCACGCCAGCACAAGATCGGCCTGATACGCCGCAACCTGCTCTTCCGTCGTCAGTACCCCGACCCGCAACCCTTCCTGCTGCTTTTCTTCTACTAATTGTTGTAGAAATCTACTGGTGCCTGACACCATAAATAGCGGCGCATTTGGGGCGTAGTGGCGGTATTTCATGCCAGGTGCTTTAGGTCGTGCTTCATCGTCCGTTAAAGCTGGGTCGACGTCGACATAACCAATCACGACTTCGAGCTGCTCTTTTGTGACCCCGCCTGGTCTCAAAATCACCGGTATCTCCTCCGTGCAATCAACAACCGTTGATTCGACGCCAACACCTGTCGAACCGCCATCGAGTACCCCGGCAATTTTCCCGTTTAAATCATCGATTACATGCTCCGCCTTCGTCGGGCTCGGTTTACCAGAGCTATTGGCACTTGGCGCCGCAACGGGGAGCCCGCATTTTTTCAACAGAGCCAAGGCAACGGGGTGGTCTGGCATCCGCACTGCAACCGTGGACAGGCCTGCTGTTGCCTTTTCCGACAGAACCCCATCCTTCTTGTTAAAAATAATTGTCAGGGGTCCCGGCCAGAACTTATCCATTAACACCTCAGCCTTGGCAGGAATCTCCGTAACAAAGCGGTTCAGCTGTACTTTTTCCGCAATGTGAATAATTAGCGGATTATCTCCAGGCCTCCCCTTTGCCGTAAAAATCTTCGCCACAGCTGTGTCACTTTCGGCGTTTCCTCCCAATCCATAAACCGTCTCCGTCGGCAGGGCGACCACTTCGTTTTCTCGTATAAGATGTGCTGCATCCACAACATGTGGATTACTTTCTAAATTATCCACATACTTATCCACTTTCCAGACTTTTGTGTTCATTCTTATCCACCTTTATAGCAAATGAGTCTTTTATCGAAATTTGGCGAATATAGTCGCCTTGACCCATATTTTTTACTCGATACGTTTGAAAGTATAAAAGAAGGTGGGCTTAAAAACAAGTTTTATCCACAATTTGTGCATAACTTTCCTGAATTAGTGGATAACTTTGTCGATATATCCACAATTAGATAGATAACTTTAAAAATAACGAGTTATCCACATTTAAAACGTGGCGAATATGTTCTAAGTGATAAAATGGTAGCGGCAGATCTCCGCGGCCAATTCGCTGGAACCCCAGTAAATCAAAAAGCGTCAAGGCCGTACTTTTATTTGTGGCTAAATATATACTTTTCACTCCTCTTTCATTCGCTAATTGCACCATTTGATCAAAAAGAACAAAGATTTCCTTTTCAGCTTGTCCCGGCGAAACAACCAGTGAGCGTAACAGCCCAAAATCCTCAATTACCTCCATGCCAAGGGTTCCCTTCAAGGAACCCTCCTCATCCTCTAGCAGCAAAAAATAGCCGACGGTTTCATCCGTTAGTCCATCCGTCCCAAGGTTCGCTCTTGCAAGAAACTCTCGTAAACAGTGCAAATCTTCCTTATTTGCCTTGCGAATCAACGCTTCCATCCCATCCACCTCTTTTTAAGATTCTACTCTATGAATATGAAAAAGTAGGTAAAATAGAACAGGCAGACTTCGGAATCTAGTAAAATTTTTTTACTAAACCATACTCCCAACTCAATAAGAGAAAAAAGCCTGTTTTGAGTCGTAAACCAACCAACGTATTAAAGGCTGGGTGCGTGAAGCCTAACCAAACATGTAACACAAACTACCTAAGTTTTTTTCAATCCAACTTAAGGAATTATTAAAATAATTGGAGCAGCTTCGCCCCCGTTTCCACAAAAAGGCCAGCCCCACGCTCGGAACTGGCTTAATAAAAAAGCTTCTCCCACATTTCGACGACAAAGAATTTCACTTTCACGGGTTCCTCGTCTGCTGCGGTATAAACAGGTGCTTGCTTTTGTTTCTTAGCGTGCTTTTTTTCTGTTTTTTCAAGAGCAGGTTCTTTCGTGACTTTTGACTTTTCATCTGATATTTCAACCGCCCTTTCCTTATCAAAGGAAACTGACTCTTTCGTTGGCTCTTCCTGGGGCTCTTTTGCGACAACTTCCTCATCCACCGAATTAGGTACTTGTTCCACCCTTTCAGAGGATTTTTCCTCTTTTTCAGGCGCTTTCGCTGCCGCCTTTTGTTTTTCGTCGAATCCATTGCTAACTGCTACACCATTTGAAAAATCGAGGAAGCATAACGGCGGGTATAGTACGCACCACCAATTTGCTCCTTCTCCGCTTCCAAGCGTAATCAAAATCGCTTGGTACTCCCCTGCTGGATATAAATACTGACCATATAGCTTCGTCGGAAATTGAACATTGCCAAATTCCACTTTCACCGACTGAACTGAGGCTTGCTCACGGACAACTTTTTCCGCAATCGCTTGAATCTCCGGCAGCTTCGCCTTGATGAGCGTTCTTGCTTTTTCCATCGAGGTTAAATCCTGCACCCACAGGGTAATCTGAGCATTAACCGCATCGCGCACCTTCCGCTTGATTGCCTGATCCGCTTCAAAATCACTATTGGCAAGAATCCTGAGGCGAATTGCCTCCCCTGGAATGACAATCGATTCCTTCTGCGCCGCTTCCGTTTTTGGCATATATAAACTCAACATCGTTCCCATTGATAAAACCACTAAATAAGCCCAAACTACGATTTTGCTTCTCATTCTAGCACCGTCCCTTCGCTATCTACATTGTGGACAAAATGCCAGTATCTTAAACTAGTAAATTTTAATATTTTTGCGGGAGAATAAAAGTGATAACTCAATGGTTTCAGAAGAATTGGGGATAAGAACATGATTCATTATGGTTTTGTCTTTTTTTAAATGGAGCGCACCCAATTGGTTTTTATCAATCATTCCACTTAACATTTTCGACCACGTAGTCCTATATCCTCCAAATATAAAAAATATTAATAAATGGAAGCGAAATTGCAAAAGATTAACTATAGAAAAACTTCCAAAATCCTGAAGGTATAAAACATTCATTTTATTTTTTATATAGACAACAATTTTCATGCAACATCATTTTGTTATAAGGGGTTGGATTGAAGAATGGCATTTATGGAAGGCATTGAACATTCTAGAAAAGGCGCGGAAATGATCATCAAAGGAAATAAGATCATGACTGAAGCAGTTGTTAATAACTTTCTATTTACCTGGCAATGGTGGTTCGGGATTGGATTATTTGTTGTTCCATGGATTATTTGGCTGCTGCTTAGAAAAAAGGACAGTACAGGAAGGCTACTTATTGGAGGGTTGATAACCATTATTTTATCACTTGTTATTGACCTTATTGCGCTTTCATTAGGATTATGGCGCTATCCAATGAAATTTTCACCTGTTGCCCCAATGTTATTGCTTCCTTATCACTTTTCGTTAGTCCCAGTGTCTATTATGTTTGTGATTCAAATAAGGCCAAAAGCAAATATACTTTTTAAAGGTGTTATATTTTCAATGTTAGCTGCTTACGGGGCTATGAAATTTTTTGTATTGATTCATTTTTACGATCCAAAAAATTGGTTGTCCATTTATGACTTTTGTATTTACTTATTTCTATTCTTTGTGGCTTATTGGTTCAGTAAGATCGATAGTTATAAATCTATATCTGAACAATAATCATTTTACGGAAAATATGAAACACACATGATTTGTTGACGCACACCACTAGTTGAAAATTTCTTCTATTTTCACAAAAAATGTGCTTCAGTCGTGATTATGCTCATGAAGCCTTCCTTTGTACACTTAAACTTTCTTATTAGCTGGAAAAGGCTTCGGGTAGTTACGCCCCGAAGCCAATTTCCGCAAACACCATCCGGTCCTTGCCATTGATATCATGGACAATTTCAACCTTTATATTCGCAAATGCTTTTTGAAAAAGCTCCGCTACCGCTTCGCCTTGACCGGCCCCAATTTCGAAACATACAAGTGCTCTAGGCGCCAGTACCTGCGGTAGCTCAATCATAAAACGGCGGTAAAAATCTAAGCCGTCCTCTCCAGCAAAAAGGGCCCGGTGCGGCTCGTGCTCCGTAACCACCTCAGACATCGATGTGATGTCGCCGAGAGGGATGTACGGCGGATTGGACACGACCACATCAAGCTTTACCCCGCTGTCAACAATCGGTCGCAGCAAATCCCCCTGGACAAAAGTAACATCCGCCCCAAGCCCCACGGCATTCTCCCTCGCAACAGCAAGAGATTCCGCAGAAATATCGGTGCCTGACACCACTAATGTACATTTGTCCTTCTCTGGCGGACAGTTGGTACCTGACACCATCCGTGGACATTTGTCCTCCTCTGACGGACATTCAGTACCTGACACCCGCAGTGTTTCCTCTTCAAGCTTTAAAGTAATCGCGATGGCACCGCTGCCTGTGCCGATGTCTGCGAGCCGGATATCCTCGCATCCGGTGAAAAGCCGTTTCATCCGTTCGAGCGTCCCGTAAACGAGCTCCTCTGTTTCCGGACGAGGAATCAGCACCGCTTCATTAACCATAAAGGTTCGGCCGTAAAACTCCTCCGTGCCGATGATATATTGAATCGGCACGCCCTGAACATGTTCATGGACAGCCTTCGCATAGGCCTCCCAAACCGACTGCGGTAAATCCTCACGTAAATTCGCAAACAGTTGGGACCGCGTCATCTCAGTGAAATGCCTTAGCAGCAGCTCTCCAGCATTTTCATCTCGATTCGCTTGGATTAAAAAAGAAGAAGCCCATTTCAGAGCTTCGAACACTTTTTTACTCATTAGAGGCACTTTCCAGTCTTCTCGCTTGGTCATCAAGAATCAATGCATCAATCACTTCATCAAGCTTACCTTCCAGCACTTGGTCGAGCTTTTGAATCGTTAAGCCAATCCGGTGGTCCGTTACCCGGTTTTGCGGGAAATTGTATGTCCGAATCCGTTCCGAGCGGTCACCAGTGCCAACCGCTGATTTACGGACTTGGTCATATTCTGCCTGTGCTTCCTGTTGAAACTTATCATAGACACGAGCACGTAATACCTTCATCGCTTTGTCTTTGTTTTTATGCTGCGATTTTTCATCCTGACACGATACCACGATTCCCGTTGGAATGTGCGTTAAACGCACGGCTGACATTGTCGTATTAACGGACTGTCCACCGGCACCACTAGAGGCAAACGCATCAAAGCGGATATCTTTGTCGTGAATTTCAATTTCCACTTCTTCCGCTTCCGGCAGGCAGGCAACCGTCGCTGTAGACGTGTGAATCCGACCGCCTGATTCCGTTTCCGGTACACGCTGCACCCGATGGGCGCCATTCTCATACTTCAATTTTGAATAAGCACCGGCACCATTTATCATAAAAATGATTTCCTTGAAGCCGCCGAGACCTGTCGGGTTGGCATCAATCACATCTGTTTTCCAGCCCTGTGCTTCCGCAAAACGGCTGTACATACGGTAAAGAGTACCAGCAAATAGCGCCGCTTCATCGCCCCCTGCTGCACCACGGATTTCAAAGATAACGTTCTTGTCATCGTTTGGATCCTTTGGAATCAAAAGAATCTTCATGCGCGCTTCTAATTCCTCTATTTGTGCTTCCAGCTCGTTTACCTCTTCCTTCACCATTTCACGCATATCAGCATCTAGCTTCTCATCAAGCATGACCTTGGCATCGTGAAGCTGTTCGCGCGCTTCTTTGTATTGGCGGTAGGTCTGTACAGTCTCTTGTATATCAGCTTGTTCTTTTGAATATTCACGAAGTTTTTTTGTATCATTAATAATTTGCGGATCGCTCAAAAGTTCATTCAACTTTTCGTAACGATCCTCTACAGATTGAAGACGATCAAACAAGTGTATTCACCTCAATTTTAGTCCATAACAGTCTAATTATAGTATAGGTAAAAAGCACAGTCAAAACCAAATTACAGGGAGAAATTTTTATTCGTCGTTTAATTAAGAATGGATAGCAGTATATATGCGGCTAAACATTTAATATTAGGCTTATTTTTCAAAGATAAACACTTCACTCACGGTTAAAAAATCGCACAAAAAAACATGCCCTAGTATCAGAGCATGCTATCTTCTATCTTCCTTCACTCTTACTTCAATTTGATACCGTGGCAGTGCCTGCATTAAATTCCGATGGAGGCGGGCTTCAGCATTGATTCTTTCCTGATTAGAAAGCATCCCTTTTTTATAAACAGAGACCCACATTCGGTTACCATTTATCCAGACAGAATCGGTAACAAACTCATTGGTATCCGCAATGACCTGCTTTGCTTTGTTCGTATCGTTACCATAATTTCCAGCGCCAGCCTCTCCGCCACTTCCCGTTTGCTCCAGATCAAGGAAGTTCGGATTTTGATTGGTAATATCATCTTCCACTAAGTGCTGTTGGTTTTTACCACGATTGGACATATAGTTAGGCGTCGATCGGTCGGTTCGCAAATCATACCCTGCGTCATTAGCCGCGTTCCGTTTACTCTGGCATCCACTTAAGATAAACACGGTAACAAGTGAGAAAACTATCCACTTTTTCAGCATCATTCACCTCCCATTACTATCATGCCCATGGGAAAGTTAAACTTGCCTAGTGAAATCCTTCCAACAATGTCTTACGTGCAGAATTCTGTCCCTTTTTTAGATCATTTTGCTAAACTCAACCTGCCATTCTGCAAATTATTATATTTATTCCACGTCTTTTTGATTTTATTCCGCCGAAAGGGACAATAATGCCGCCAAACGGAAATTTCAACAAAAAAACTGTCTGAGAATCCAACTCTCAGACAGTGTTTATGGTGTCAGGCACCACAAAAGGGCACCACGCTAGCGAACTGGAATTGCTTTTGGTACTTCGTGGTGGTGACGGCAGCGAGGCTCATACGCTTCTGAGGCGCCGACTAGGATGACTGGGTCATGATAGGATGCTGGGCGGCCGTCGATTAGGCGCTGGGTACGGCTTGATGGTGAACCACAGACCGTGCAGACAGCTTGAAGCTTCGTCACGGATTCAGCAATCGCCATTAAGGCGGGCATTTGTCCGAACGGCTCGCCGCGGAAATCCATGTCAAGACCAGCACAAACGACGCGGTGGCCGCTGTCTGCCAGCTGTTGGACCACCCTGACAATGCCTTCATCAAAAAACTGGATCTCATCAATCGCAATGATATCCATATCCGCTTCGACATGATGAAGAATCTCTATAGAATGGGAAATTGGTATCGCATGAAAAGAAGAGCCGTTATGGGAGACTACAGACTGTTCGTGATAGCGATTATCAATTTTCGGCTTAAACACAGCTATTTTTTGTTTCGCAAATTGAGCCCGTCTGACGCGACGAATCAATTCCTCCGATTTTCCAGAAAACATACTGCCACAGATAACCTCAACCCATCCGCTTTGCTTCATTAAATACATAAACGGCCTCTCCTTCCAATAAACGAACCATGTAAACTGTTATTATATGTTAATTTCTCAATTTTGCACAATAAAAAACAGGCAAGTTGATGTTTCCTCTTGCCTGTTCCTGAGCAATTATTGTTGCTTAAGGCCGTATTTTTTGTTGAAACGGTCAACACGTCCGCCGGCTTCAGCGAATTTTTGGCGACCAGTATAGAATGGATGACATTCTGAACAAGTTTCAACGCGAATTTCTTTTTTCACTGAACCAGTTTCAAAAGTGTTTCCGCATGCACATGTCACCGTTATTGTATTATAATTTGGATGAATTCCTGCTTTCATTCTTTTCATCTCCTTCCGCCCTGAATCTTTCGAAACAGAGTTATCTAAAGTGCTTGTCTAAAACAGGCACCTGAAATACTTAAAACACACTGCAATCATTATAACAAGGGTCACTTGCTTTTGCAAGTTGGGATTTTTAGGTATAAGCATTTATTTTTAAAAAAATTAGCTCGCTACCCTTGGACCAAAGAGCCCTTTTTCATAAGGTTCTGCGCCTTGCAGTACCTATGAGCGGCGGGTCTTTAATTCCTCACCTAGTTGCGCGAAAAATTCTTCGTTTGACTTGGTCTGTCTTAATTTTTTCAAGAAGCGTTCGGCAAAGTCTGGCGAATCTGACATCGACTTCCGAATCGCCCATAATTTATCCAAATGATCCTTCGGAATGAGTAATTCTTCCTTACGCGTTCCGGAACGGCGGATATCAAGCGCAGGGAAAATCCGACGCTCGGCAAGCTGGCGATCCAGGTGCAATTCCATATTGCCTGTCCCTTTAAATTCCTCATAAATGACATCGTCCATCCGCGAACCAGTATCAACTAATGCCGTTGCGAGGATCGTCAAGCTGCCGCCCTCTTCAATATTCCGGGCCGCTCCGAAGAATCGTTTCGGACGGTGGAAGGCTGCCGGATCAATCCCCCCAGAAAGTGTCCGGCCGCTCGGCGGAATCACAAGGTTATACGCACGGGCCAAACGAGTAATGCTATCCATCAAAATAACAACATCGCGTTTGTGCTCGACTAAACGCATCGCCCGATCAAGCACGAGCTCAGCGACTTTAATATGATTTTCAGGCACTTCATCAAACGTTGAGCTGACGACATCGCCGGCTACAGACCGTTCAATATCGGTCACTTCTTCGGGACGTTCATCGATCAAGAGCACGATTAATTCCACTTCTGGGTGGTTGGTGGTAATGCTGTTCGCAATTTCTTTTAACAGCATCGTTTTACCTGCTTTTGGTGGTGCGACAATTAACCCACGTTGGCCGAAACCGACCGGTGCAATAACATCCATTATCCGGGTTGAAAGATGTTTTTGAGTGGTCTCAAGCTTCATTTTTCGATTTGGATATAGAGCGGTTAATGCTGGGAAGTAGACGCGTTCTTTGGCCGATTCAGGATCTTCACCATTCACCGCTTCTACGTGCAGAAGACCGTAATAACGTTCATTTTCCTTTGGAGGACGAACTTTACCAGAAACCTTGTCCCCATTACGAAGATCGAAGCGACGAATTTGCGAGGCCGAAATATATATATCTTCTGAACTTGGCGAGTAGTTAATTGGACGTAGAAATCCGAACCCTTCCGATTGGATGATTTCGAGAACGCCTTCCATGAAAAAATAACCCTGCTGCTCAGCACGAGATTTTAAAATCGCAAAAATTAATTCTTTTTTCGTTAATTTGCTGTAATAGGTCACTTTAAATTCACGAGCGAGTTCATAAAGTTCCTTCAGCTTCATATTTTCTAAACTTGAAATTGTTAAGTCCATTTGTACACCACACTTTTAAATTTTTCCATCAAATCCGCGTGTCGGCTGCCAGCGGAAAATCCAACTTTTGATAGTAATAAAGAGATTAGAGGAATTGGAATAGAAGTAGAAAAGAAATGAATAGATTTGCAGAAAAAATGCATAATAAAAACAACTACTATTTTACCCCTTGAGCAAAAAATTAATCAACTAAATTTTTTTAAAATCATCGCTTGGAAATTTTTCCTGGAAGGGATTCCTCTTGGAGATCACGGAGTTTCTCTATTTTGTTGGTGCCTGACACCAATGAGAGTCAGGCACCACACCACCTATAATACCAAATTCGGTTTCTTTTTCAAACTGTGACGACCTTCGATGAAGCGGACGGTTCCTGATTTGGCCCGCATGACGACTGAGTGGGTTGAACCATAGGATCCTTTAAATTGAACCCCACGCAGTAATTCTCCATCGGTCACACCGGTTGCAGCAAAAATGGCGTCGTCGCCCTTCACAAGGTCCTCCATGCGGAGCACGCGATTGACATCTAAGCCCATTTTCATACAACGCTCAATCTCAGCATCATTTTGCGGTAATAATTTCCCCATGATTTCACCACCGAGACATTTCAAGGCAACAGCTGCTAGGACACCCTCAGGGGCTCCGCCGGAACCAAAAAGAATGTCGACACCGGTGTTATCGAAAGCCGTGTTAATCGCACCTGCGACGTCACCGTCGTTAATCAACTTAATCCGTGCTCCGGCTTCACGAAGCTGGGCAATGATATGTTCATGACGCGGACGGTTTAAGACAGTCGCGACCACGTCCTCGATATCTTTATTTTTCGCTTTGGCCACCGCTTTAAGGTTGTCCAAAACGGAGGCATTGATATCGACAAGTCCGACAGCTTCAGGACCGACAGCAATTTTTTCCATATACATATCCGGGGCATGGAGCAGATTTCCATGGTCAGCAACCGCCAAAACGGCTAAGGCATTCCAGCCGCCGGATGCTAAAATATTGGTGCCTTCTAGCGGGTCAACGGCGACATCGACGCGCTGGCCATAGCCCGTGCCGAGCTTTTCACCAATATAAAGCATAGGCGCCTCGTCCATTTCTCCCTCACCAATGACAACAGTACCTTTCATCGGAACGGTGTCAAACACATCGCGCATCGCTGAAGTGGCAGCACCGTCGGCTTCATCCTTTTTGCCGCGTCCCATCCAACGAGCTGATGCAAGGGCAGCTCCTTCAGTAACGCGGACAAGCTCCATTGTTAAACTTCTCTCCATTATTCTCCAACTCCTGTTTTCTCTTTTGCAACCTTCAAAACCTTGATATTAGCTAACAAAAACGCCCGGACGGCCGCTTCCGCTTTTCTATCTAAGTATTTTTTAATTGTTCGACTTCTTCATTTGTTAACGCTTCCCGCCAAACTGTCGCACCAAGACCGTTTAATTTTTCCACCAGATTGCTGTAGCCGCGGTCAATATGCTCTAGCCCGGTGACCTCGGTAATTCCTTCGGCAATCAGGCCGGCAATCACGAGTGCGGCTCCGGCTCGTAGGTCGCTTGCCTTCACTTTGGCCCCTTGAAGCTGGACAGGACCATTAATGATGGCGGAGCGTCCTTCAACCTTAATATTGGCGTTCATTCTTCTTAATTCATCAATATGCTTAAAGCGGGCACTGTAAATGGTATCGGTGACCACGCTTGAGCCTGTGGCCTTTGTTAGAAGAGTCGTAACTGGCTGCTGCAGATCAGTCGGGAATCCTGGATAGACGAGCGTTTTAATATCAACCGCTTTCAAATTAGCCGAGCCGCTAATATACACTTGGTCATCGCCCGATTCAACTTGCACGCCCATCTCACGGAGCTTGGCAATTAACGATTCTAAGTGCTGCGGGATGACATTATCAATCAAAACGCCTTCCCCAACAGCGGCACCAATAATCATATACGTGCCTGCTTCAATTCGGTCAGGAATGATCGTGTGACGACAGCCATTTAATGTATCGACACCATCGATGCGGATAACGTCCGTTCCGGCCCCTTTTATTTTCGCTCCCATGTTGGTTAATAGTGTGGCCACATCAATGATTTCCGGCTCTTTGGCGGCATTTTCAATGATGGTCCGTCCTTTGGCTCGTACCGCAGCCAGCATAATATTGATGGTCGCACCCACACTTACGACATCGAGGTAAATCCGGGCACCGCGCAGCTCGTCGGCCCGTAAATAAATTGCCCCTTGCTCATTGGTGATTTGCGCTCCAAGTGCTTCGAAGCCTTTTATATGCTGATCAATCGGTCTCGGACCTAGATGGCAGCCACCCGGTAAACCAATAACCGCCTTTTTAAAGCGCCCGAGCATCGCTCCCATTAGGTAATAGGAAGCACGCAGCTTTTTCACCTTACCGTTTGGTAGCGGCATGGAAATCATCTTTGAAGGGTCGACGGTCATTTCATCATCCGTAATTTGGACCTTTCCACCGATTTCCTCAAGCAGGTCCTTTAGGATTTCAACATCAGAGATGTCCGGCAAGCCTTCAATCGTCACTGGTGATTCTGCTAAAATTGTTGCGGGAATTAAGGCAACGGCACTATTTTTTGCTCCACTGATTCGAACAGTTCCCTTTAACGGATATCCGCCCGCAATTTTAAGTTTTTCCATTTTCGACTCCCTTCTAAGCCGTATGTAAGTCATGAATGGTTGATGGAATGGGTCGGTACTTTCTAATTAGCTTGCCAGTCTTTTTTACCGGTGCTGAGCTAATAGAAGCACACTTGTAACCAAACAAGGCTTTAGGTATATTTTTCCAACTGAAAAAGCCAAATTCCGACAGTTTGTCTAATTTATAGTTTACACGAAAATTTAATTTTCATGTATCCAAATTAAAAAAATTTATCCCGCATTAACGGGCAGTAAGATCCTTTGCAAATATTTCGTGGAAATCCATCAGAATAAATTTGGATCAACTGCCCGTAAAAGCCCGATTGGTTCAACTAACCATCTGCGAGGGATGAAGGGAAACCCCCACAGATGGAAGTTTCACCTTATCCCGCATTAACGGGCAGTAAGATCCTTTGCAAATATTTCGTGGAAATCCATCAGAATAAATTTGGATCAACTGCCCGTAAAAGCCCGATTGGTTCAACTAACCATCTGCGAGGGATGAAGGGAAACCTCACAGATGGAAGTTTCACCTTACACATAAATGGAAAAACTCATGAATTGTTAGGCTTCGTTACGGGATTCCCAATCTTTTAGGAATGCTTCGATTCCTTTATCAGTTAATGGATGCTGGGTTAAACCCATCAGAACTTTGTATGGAATGGTCGCAATATGCGCTCCTCTTAAGGCTGCTTCTGTTACATGGATGGGATTGCGGATAGAGGCTGCGATGATTTCAGATTCAATTCCATGAACAGCAAAGATTTCGGCAATCGTGGAAATAAGATCTAAACCATTTTGGCCGATATCATCTAATCTGCCAAGGAATGGTGATACATAGGTAGCACCTGCTCTTGCGGCAAGCAAGGCTTGATTGGCGTTAAAAATAAGCGTGACATTAGTCTTAATGCCTTGTTTTGAAAAAGCATGACATGCTTTTAATCCATCAGGAGTCATCGGAACTTTGACGGTGATATTTGGAGCGATAGCCGCTAGCTCCAGGCCTTCTTTAATCATTCCCTCTGCATCAAGGGAGATTACTTCCGCGCTAACTGAACCAGGAACAAGAGCTGCAATTTCCTTAATGCGATCGTGGAAAGAAACGCCTTTTTCTTTGGCAACAAGTGTAGGGTTTGTCGTTACTCCCGCTAATAAACCAAGTTCATGTGCTTCACGAATTTCATCTAAGTTGGCAGTATCAATAAAAAATTTCATCGTCTTTCCCTCCAAATTTCGACTAAATTTTAGTTTTCTATCCATTTTAGGCAAGGGCACCCTTTCCTTAATGTAGGCGAAGGGCGGTACATTGAAACCCCCACTGCCAAATTTTCTTTTAAAAATTTGGCAGTGAGAGTATTCATTTACACACTGAAACCGCCCTAGCAATAAGGACGGTTTTCATTTTATCATAATTAACACAAATATAGAAAAAGTGTCGTTTTTTCTCTTATGCTCGGCCTGATGAACCGAATTCGCGCATTTTGCCGATAACTGTTTCTTTAATGACATCGCGAGCCGGTCCTAAATATTTACGTGGATCGTATTCGTTCGGCTTTGCAGCTAACACTTCGCGCACAGCCTTTGCTGAGGCGATTTGGTTTTCAGTGTTCACGTTGATTTTTGCTGTTCCAAGGGAAACTGATTTTTGGATATCCTTTGTTGGGATTCCTGTTCCACCATGAAGTACAAGCGGCATGCCCGTGATCTTGCCGATTTCTTCCATTTCAACGAAGCCCAATTTTGGTTCGCCTTTGTAAGGACCGTGTACAGAACCTAGTGCAGGAGCAAGGCAATCGATACCAGTGCGCTTCACAAGCTCTTCACATTCTTTTGGATCAGCGTAGATAACGCCCTCTGCAACCACATCATCTTCTTGTCCGCCAACTGTTCCTAATTCTGCTTCTACAGAAACACCTTTGGAGTGAGCATATTCCACTACTTTAGAAGTAATTTCAATGTTCTCTTCAAACGGGTGGTGGGAAGCATCGATCATAACAGAAGTGAAGCCTGCATCAATTGCTTCTTTACATTTATCAAAGCTTGAACCGTGGTCAAGGTGAATCGCCACAGGAACAGTCACGTTATAATCTTCCATTAAACCTTCTACCATTTTGACAACCGTTTTGAAACCGCCGATATAACGGCCTGCACCTTCAGAAACACCAAGAATAACTGGTGATTTCTCAGCAACTGCTGCTTGAAGAATGGCTTGAGTAAATTCTAAATTATTAATGTTAAACTGCCCAACAGCGTAGCCTTCCGCCTTCGCTTTAATAAGCATTTCTTTCATAGATACTAAAGGCATGTCTCTTCCTCCTTAATTTTGGGTGCTATCATTTCGAAAAGGGCTTTCCATATTAAGGTTTTCCCTCTATTTTACCAATTATGTATTCTTAAAAAAATGATAGCTAGTCAGTAAAATTTCATATTCATCATATCAAATCAAAGGAGGAAATGCCATTAATCAGACGGTATTTTAGAAATTGTCATAATGAAAGCGCACCCATATTAACGTACTAGTCAATTCGTTTTTTGCGGTATATATTTTCTTACAGCTGCACGGATATCATCAATGTCAAAAGGTTTGGCAAAATGAGTGATGGCGCCCAAATCCTTTGCTTCTTGAATCATATCCAATTCACCGTAGGCAGTCATGATAATCACGCGGATATCCGGGTCGATGACCTTCATTCTTTTTAAAATTTCAATCCCGTCCATTCCCGGAATTTTCATGTCAAGCAGCACAAGGTCCGGGTCATGATTTTTCACAATGTCAAGGGCCTGAACGCCATTAGCCGCCTGAAACGTTTGATACCCTTCCTTTTGAAACACCTCATTTAGCAAAATTCGAATTCCAAATTGATCGTCTACGATTAAAATTTTCTCTTTCATTCTCTCCACCTCTTCCCAATTTGTTAGATTCAAATTTTTTAGGCCGCTAGGAAAGTAAATTTTCCTATTAGGCATAAATGTAATTTTACACCACTGTAGGGGCTCGCCAATCGGCGAGCTCTCTAAATTATCAACACCTACACATTCACTAGTATTACTTCTCTTCTCGAGAGGGAAATTCCTTCCTGTCTTTTCCCTTAATAGGTATTATTTTGTAGGAATTTACATTTATTTTTGCAATTGGTGGAAAAGGTCTATAATGGTAGAGCGAAAGGGAGGATTTTTATGTTAAAAATGTTTACTACTCAATTAACAGGCCTGTTTAAACGAATCGAGGAAAAAGCGGAATTTTCGTTCGAAGACGGCGCCCGTCTGTTAGCACAAGCACCTGTCGGCGACGGATTGATATATATTTATGGTACGAGGGAAATGAAGGCTGTCGAATTCGAGTCGGTGGATGGCGGGGAGCCGTTTAAGGGAGCAAAAGTGCTGACTCTGTCTGAGGTGGAAGAGCTTAGCGATGCCGATCGCGTGCTGATTTTCACCCGCACTTCTAGCGATGAAGCCGCATTAGAAATAGCGTCCATACTCCGGGAAAAGCAGGTCCCATTTGTGGCTGTCTCGACGGTAATGGACGCAGCCATTGGTGATTTGACTGAATTTGCAGACGTCCATATCGATTTGCGGCTGACAAAGGGCCTGCTACCAGATGATTTCGGAGGTCGCTTTGGATATCCGTCTTCGATGGCGGCATTATTCGTCTATTATGGCCTGAAATTTACAATTGATGAGATTTTTGCGGAATACGAGGTGTAAAACAGGGCCGATGTGGCCCTGTTTTACATTATAAATGGCTTTGCGAGGGTCACTTATTTTGTTTATGGCTCATTTTTCCGGAGCATTGGCTCATTTTTCTATTTATTGGCTTATTTTTTCGATGTATTGGCTCATTTTTCTGCAATTTTGGATTTTTTAACATTTTTTACCAACAAATTCAAAAATACCAGCTCCCTCACTGGGAACTGGTCCAAAAACTTATTTTTCAATTGTTGCTTTAATAAATTCACGGAACAACGGCTGCGGACGCGTTGGTCTTGAAACAAATTCCGGATGGAATTGGGAAGCAACGAACCATGGATGATCCGCTAGTTCGATAATTTCGACCAACCGGCCGTCCGGGCTTGTTCCAGAGAAAATAAACCCGGCAGCTTCCATTTCTTGACGATAGTGATTGTTAAATTCATAGCGGTGGCGATGGCGCTCGTAAACGACCTTTTCTTGGTAGGCATCGAAAGCCTTCGTCCCCTCAAGCAGGCGGCACGGATAAAGCCCTAATCGTAATGTTCCGCCTAAATCTTCGACATCCTTCTGCTCCGGAAGTAAGTCGATGATTGGATGAACGGTCTCAGGGACAAACTCAGCGGAATGAGCTTCGGCATAGCCCAACACGTTCCGCGCATATTCAATCGTTGCCAACTGCATCCCTAAACAAATCCCAAGGAATGGCTTCTTCTGCTCACGGGCATAGCGAGTCGCTTCAATTTTCCCTTCGATTCCGCGATCACCAAATCCGCCAGGTACAAGGACACCGTCGACATCACTCAGTAACGCAGCGACATTCTCCCTAGTTACCTCATCAGAATTAATCCATTTAATTTCCACATCAGTATCGAAGGCATAACCAGCATGTTTCATCGCTTCAACAACCGAAATATAGGCATCCTGGAGCTCAACATATTTTCCGACAAGACCAATGCGCGTCTTGTTCGAAAGGTTAAGAACCCGGCTGACGAGTGCCTTCCATTCAGTCATTTCGGCTTCAGGTAAATTGAGCTTCAAATGGTCACAGACGATTTGGTCCATATTTTGCTCTTGAAGGGCAAGTGGAATCGAATATAGCGTATCGGCATCGCGGCATTCAATGACCGCTTTGGCATCAATATCACAGAACAAGGCAATTTTGTCCTTCATGTCCTGTGACACAGGTAGTTCCGTACGTACGACAATAATGTTTGGCTGAATGCCGAGACTGCGCAGCTCCTTCACGCTATGCTGAGTTGGCTTCGTCTTCATTTCACCAGCAGCCTTGATGTACGGAATCAACGTACAGTGAATGTACATCACATTCTCACTGCCAATATCACTTTTAATCTGGCGGATTGCCTCTAAAAATGGCAGTGACTCGATGTCACCAACGGTTCCGCCAATTTCGGTAATTACGACATCGGCATTGGTTTCTTTGCCAGCACGGAAACAGCGCTCCTTAATTTCGTTGGTGATATGTGGAATAACCTGGACAGTCGCGCCCAGATAGTCACCGCGACGCTCTTTTCGTAAAACTGTCGAATAGATTTTTCCGGTGGTTACGTTGCTGTACTTGTTTAAATTGATGTCGATAAAGCGCTCATAGTGACCTAAGTCCAAGTCGGTTTCTGCACCGTCATCGGTAACGAACACTTCGCCGTGCTGGTAAGGGCTCATCGTCCCAGGGTCGACGTTAATATACGGGTCAAATTTTTGAATCGTTACATTCAACCCACGATTTTTCAATAAACGTCCTAATGATGCAGCGGTAATTCCCTTTCCAAGTGATGAAACGACACCACCAGTTACAAAAATATACTTTGTCATAAATAATTCCCCCTCAAATACAGTTTGTACATTATTCGGATTGTTAAAGAATTTTTGTAAAAAATTTTTAACTTACCAGGTTTTGCTCACGAATCAAATCCGGCCGTCATTTTTTCACAAAAACAAGCCCAAAAAGCGAAAAAACTCCACCGCTACAAGGGAGTTTTTCCAAAATAAAAAGCGCTCCATCTCGCGATTGCAAGGGAGCGCATATAGGTAAATAATGATTCGTTCCTTTTTTAAGGAGCCCAAACAAGATGATACAAGGGCACGGATAAAAAGTCAAGACTATTAGAAAAGCACAAGCAACTTCACAACATGCACAGCTTATTTCTGAAAAGCACATTCTCTAAGTAGCTTCCCTTAGTGGTCAGTCCCTAAAGTTAGCCAATTACTTGTCTTCGTCTTCTTCGTCTTCCTCAAATTCGTCTTCTTCCACAAGCTCTTCGTCAAGGTCATCTTCTTCATCAATGTCGAATTCTTCCTCATCATCAAGGACTTCTTCATCGTCCTCTTCGTCAAATTCATCGACTTCATCAATATCGAGGTCATCTTCTTCATCAAGAAGTTCGTCTTCATCGGCAAAATCGTCGATGTCATCATACTCTTCCTCATCGTTCTCATCGTAATCATCAAGGTCGATATCCTCGTCGACAACCTTTTTCGCCTTTTTCTTCTTAGGCTTAATGACTGTCACGACTTCTTCTTCTTGTGTATCAACAGGATACCAAAGGCGAAGTCCCCAACGATTATCTCCTAATGAGAGGAAGCGGCCATCTAAATTCATGTCCGTATAAAATTGTGCCAATCTAGTGCGAATTTCCTGTTCGGAAATCGTTGCAGCTGCCTGAATCTCTTTGACTAAATCACTAAAGGAGATTGGTTGCTTGCTATTTTTCAAAAATTCATGAGCCATTTCAATGAGAGATAACTCTTGTAATTCCTCTTTTGAGTATTGTGCTAAACTCAATATTGGCACTTCCTTTCTCTATTTAACACTCTTAAATGAGTGATTAACGGGCTTTTAGAAGGATCTCTCCCAAATTGCATATTCTTCATTATAAACAAATTCTTCCCGTTTATGCTAGTGCTAGTAATTGTTTCCGCTGATTTTTTCCTCCTAGGATTCATCGCCATTATTTTTCTTCTGTTCTTTGAACTTTTTTGTCTCCTTAATCGTCACGACAAGAAAGAAGATTGCCAGTAAAAGGAATGAAATGGCACCTAATTGAATTTCATATAGATAGTATAAAGGCCACGCAAAAATAATTAAAACAACCATCATATGTCTAAGCTTCATCCGTGTACACCTGCCCGTAATCGCCCGAAGTTTGTACGCTAGTTTGATTATATAAGATAAATGATTATTTTAATATCTCATAGGAAAATAATTTTAGCAAAAAAAGACAATGTCTCGGGCGCAGCTGCCTTCCGAGCCATTGCATCTTTTAACAAAATATTTTGTCCAAGTTCACTTTTCTTATTGTCTAGCTCCAGCGCCCAGCGGCTTGTGTATTGGCCCTCTCCTCCTTACGATAAGTCAACATCGAATCACTTTCGCTCTCCGTGTTTCCTTTATCTCATGCGGACCGGTCCAATCCATACGCCGCTAAACGGGCGCTTACGCCTTTCTTATTGTCTAGCTCCAGCGCCCAGCGGCTTGTGTATTGGCCGCTAAACGGGCGCTTGCGCTTTTCTTGTTACATATTGCGACGGTACTGGCCACCGACTTCATATAAGGCCTTGGTGATTTGGCCGAGGCTAGCTACTTGAACCGTTTCCATTAATCCAGCAAAAATATTGCCTCCGCTTACAGCCGCTTCTTTTAACCGCTTTAACGCGTCCGCAATCTTGTCAGCATGCGCTTCTTGGAAGGCACGCAAATTATGAATTTGTAGTTCCTTTTCCTCTGTTGTAGCTCGGGCCAACTCCATATTATTTACATCTTCCTCTGACGGAGGATTTGGATTCAAATACGTATTTACCCCAATAATTGGCAATTCTCCAGTATGCTTTTTCATTTCGTAATACATCGACTCATCCTGGATTTTTCCGCGCTGGTACTGCGTCTCCATCGAACCGAGTACACCGCCACGGTCGTTCAAGCGTTCAAACTCTTGGAGGACAGCTTCCTCAACCAGATCTGTCAGCTCTTCCACAATAAACGAACCTTGGAGCGGATTTTCATTCTTCGTTAAGCCATGCTCTTTGGTAATAATCATTTGAATCGCCATTGCCCGTCTTACTGATTCCTCGGTTGGCGTCGTAATTGCTTCATCGTAAGCATTGGTATGCAAGGAATTACAATTATCCTGGAGCGCCATCAACGCCTGCAAGGTTGTGCGGATATCATTAAAATCAATTTCCTGAGCATGCAGCGAACGTCCGGAAGTCTGCACATGATATTTCAGCTTTTGACTGCGTTCGTTAGCACCATATTTATCACGCATCACCGTAGCCCAAATACGTCGCGCGACCCGGCCGATCACCGTATACTCCGGATCCAAACCATTCGAGAAAAAGAACGATAGATTGGGAGCAAAATCATCAATGTTCATGCCACGGCTCAAATAATACTCGAGATAGGTAAATCCATTGGATAGCGTAAACGCAAGCTGGGAAATCGGATTGGCGCCTGCTTCGGCAATATGGTATCCCGAAATCGAAACAGAATAATAATTGCGCACTTGATGATCAATGAAATATTGTTGAATATCGCCCATCATTCGTAAGGCAAATTCTGTTGAGAAAATACATGTGTTTTGGCCTTGATCTTCTTTTAAAATATCCGCTTGAACCGTACCGCGGACCGTTTTCAATGTATAGGCTCTGACGGCTGCGAATTCTTCAACCGTTAACACACGGCCAAGCTCAGCTTCTTTCTTCTGCACCTGCTGATCAATCGCCGTATTCATGAACATCGCCAAAATAATCGGTGCCGGGCCATTAATCGTCATCGAAACGGATGTCGAAGGATGGCACAAATCAAAGCCGGCATACAGCTTTTTCATATCATCTAACGTACAAATGCTGACACCGCTTTCGCCAACTTTTCCGTAAATGTCCGGACGGTAATCCGGATCTTCGCCGTACAGGGTTACGGAGTCAAACGCGGTACTTAAGCGTTTTGCCGAATCGTCCTTCGATAAATAGTGGAAGCGACGGTTCGTCCGTTCCGGTGTGCCTTCTCCAGCGAATTGCCGTTTCGGGTCTTCCCCTTCACGCTTGAATGGAAATACCCCTGCCGTATAGGGGAAAGAACCAGGAACATTTTCTTGGTACACCCAGCGAAGGATTTCGCCATAATCTTTATATTTAGGCAAGGCCACCTTAGGAATGTCTAGGCCTGATAAGCTTTTAGATTTTAACACCGTAATAATCTCTTTGTCACGGATTCTTGTGATAAACCGGTCGCCCGAATAATCAGCCTTTGTTTGCTCCCATGAAGCGAGGATTTTCCGCGATTCCGTGGTCAGTCGCTCTTCGGTTTCTTGCCTGATTGCTTCTAATGCTGCAATCACTTCTGGCTCTTTTACCGCTTCAATTGCCCCTTCGAGCTGGAATAATTTCCGAGCAATATTCGCTTGCTCTTCGGCTTTACGGTGGTAGCTACGTACCGTTTCCGAAATTTCCCGTAAATAATAACGGCGGTCGGTCGGGATGATAACGTTTTGCTTTTCAACAAGGGCCTTTTTACTAAAAGAACTTAGCCAATCGGAAGACATCTTTTCATTTATTTTTTCCACTAAAGCGGCGAACAAGGCGTTCGTGCCCGGGTCATTAAACTGGCTGGCAATCGTGCCGTAAACCGGCATTTCCGACGGATCCTTTTCAAACAGCATATGGCTGCGCTGGTACTGCTTTTGCACTTGACGCTTGGCATCCTCAGAGCCTTTGCGCTCAAATTTATTGATGACAATTAAGTCCGCAAAGTCAATCATATCGATTTTCTCAAGTTGTGATGGTGCCCCGAATTCACTGGTCATCACGTATAAGGAAACATCGCAAATTTCCGTGATTTCGGCATCTCCTTGACCGATTCCACTTGTTTCCACGATGACAAGGTCAAAGCCAGCCGCTTTCGTCACGGCAACGGCATCCTTTATCGCCAGCGATAGTTCGCTTTTCGAATGCCTTGTAGCCAAACTGCGCATATAAACATTTGGTGAGAAAATTGCATTCATGCGGATCCGATCACCTAACAAGGCCCCTCCTGTTTTTTGCTTTGTCGGATCGACGGAGAGAATCGCGACTTTTTTATCTGGCAGATCATTGATGAAGCGGCGGATTAATTCGTCCGTTAATGAACTTTTTCCGGCCCCACCTGTACCTGTGATACCAACGACCGGAATCCGTTTCTCAAGTGTCTTTACTTGTTCTAGCACGAGCTCGGCAGTTGCCGCAGCCTCGTTCCTTTTATCAACATGAAGTTCGGCTAAGGTAATTAACTTGGCAATTGCGTTGACATCGCCAGTTGGAAGCTTTTCAATCTGTTCAGACGCATCCGCGGGAACGGTGGAAAAATCGCACTCCTCTATCATGCGGTCAATCATTCCTTGAAGTCCCATCGTTCTGCCGTCTTCAGGTGAGAAGATCCAAGCAATCCCATAGTCGTGAAGTTCAGCAATTTCCCTCGGAATGATAACCCCGCCGCCACCGCCATAAATGCGGATATTCGGCGCCCCTTTTTCCTTTAACAAATCGTACATGTATTTAAAATATTCGACGTGTCCGCCTTGATAAGAGGAAATCGCAATCCCTTGGACATCCTCCTGAATCGCCGCATTGACCACTTCCTCGACCGAGCGGTTATGCCCAAGGTGAATGACCTCTGCCCCGCTCGCCTGCAGAATTCTACGCATAATATTGATGGAAGCATCATGACCGTCAAACAAACTCGACGCCGTCACAAAGCGGATATGATGCTTTGGTTGATAATTCCCCATCGTGCTCCCCCTTTGTAAAAACTTTGGTAAAAACATTTCCCATTCATCGTTCGCTGCTTTTCCCACTTATAACGGGATTTTTTATTGTCTTAGTGACTTCACACCTAACCCCATAAATGAAACTGGTTCACCGCTGGACACCATTGTTATTTTCCGGAAGCTTTTATAGGCGCCGAGACTTCTCCCATGATTCCCGACAATAAAAGCTCGGTTTGCAACTCAATATATTCTTCCAGGGTAAATAACTTCCTTAGCGCCCAGCGGCGGAAGCCCCACATTTGCCCCTGAACAAAAATATTATGGGCGATGATTTCTACTTGTTTTTCTGATAGTTGCAGTTCACCATTTTCGACACAGCGTGCAAGCAGATTCTCAAACATCGCGACCATTTCCATTTCCTTTTTCAACACATATGGAAGGGCGTCCTTCGACAGTGACTTCACTTCCTGATACATCACCAGTACTTCGGCCTGCATTTCATCCATTACTTGAAAAAAATTAGCAATTCCCAACTTCAAGCTTTCTAATGTCCCTTTTTTCAAGGCGAGGTCCTGCTGCAGGCGCTCGCTAACGTGGTCATAAATTTGATCGCAAACAAGGTAAAGGACGTCTTCCTTAGTGCGAATATATTCGTATAGCGTCCCGATGCTAAAACCCGCCGCCTTGGCAATTTCCCTCGTTGTCGTCCGATGAAACCCCTTTTCTTTAAAAAGTGTGACGGCCCCTTTGATCATTTGGTCGCGCCTTTTTTGCACGAGGCGTTCATCCTTGACCGAGGCCTGTACTTCTCGCTTTTTCATCCTCTATGACCGCCTTTGTCTAGCTCCAGCCCCCAGCGGCTTGTGTTTTGGCCCTCTCCTCCTTGCGATAAGTCAACATCGAATCGCTTCGCTCTCCGTGTTTCCTTTATCTCATGCGGACCGGTCCAATCCATACGCCGCGCAAAGGAAGCTTCCGCCTTTCGTATTATTTAGTTAGCATTCTCGAAATTACGAGGCGTTGGATTTCTTGTGTTCCTTCGTAAATTTGTGTAATTTTCGCATCACGCATGAACCGTTCCACTGGATAATCCTTTGTATAGCCGTAGCCACCAAACACCTGAACCGCTTCCGTGGTCACCTTCATCGCAGTGTCACCGGCAAATAATTTGGACATCGCTGATTCTTTACCATAAGGTAAGCCATTTGATTCAAGCCAGGCCGCTTGATAGGTTAATAGTCTTGCTGCTTCAATATTTGTCGCCATATCTGCCAGCTTGAAGCTGATACCTTGCTGCGCTGCGATTGGTTTGCCAAACTGATGGCGTTCCTTCGCATAATCGACTGCCGCATCAAGTGCGCCTTGAGCAATTCCAACGGCTTGGGCCGCGATGCCGTTGCGGCCGCCATCAAGCGTCATCATCGCGATTTTAAAGCCGTCGCCTTCTTCGCCAAGACGGTTTGCCATTGGTACCTTGCAATCTTCAAAAATAATCTCCGTTGTCGGCGACGAACGAATGCCCAGTTTCTTTTCTTTTTTCCCAACAGAGAAGCCAGGGAAGTCACTTTCGACGATAAATGCAGTGGTTCCTCTTTGCTTGTTGGATGGGTCTGTTAAGGCAAACACTACATAAATGTCGGCCACACCGCCATTGGTGATGAAAATTTTTGAACCATTGAGGATGTAGTGATCGCCTTCTAAGCGGGCTGTTGTTCGCATCCCGCCAGCGTCTGAGCCGCTGCCAGGCTCGGTTAAACCGTAGGCACCGATTTTGCTACCCTCAGCCATTGGGCGAAGGTAGGTTTGCTTTTGTTCTTCGCTGCCGAATTTGTAAATCGGCCAGCCGGCAAGGGAGGTGTGTGCGGAAAGAAGTACACCTGTTGATGCATCAACGCGAGATAGCTCTTCAACGGCGATACAGTAGGCAAGAAAATCGCTGCCGATGCCGCCGTACTCTTCCGGCCACGGAATCCCTGTTAAGCCAAGCTCCGCCATTTTGTCAAAAATCTCGCGGTCAAAGCGTTCTTCCTCATCACGCTCAGCCGCAGACGGTGCCACTTCGTTTCGTGCAAAATCACGAACCATTTTCCGGATCATTTCATGTTCTTCAGATAGTTTAAATTGCATTTTTATTGGCCTCCTATTAAGTAAATTTTAGATTGGAACGTTTTCTTGATCCTTTTTCGAGACTTCAATATCATTTAGGAATAAATCCACAATTTGCAAGGATTGATCGACATTTTCGTTTGGACTCTCCATAAACTACTAATTAAAGATACTTACTAATCACAATCCGCTGGATCTCACTCGTGCCTTCGTAGATTTCGGTTACCTTTGCATCGCGGAAGTAGCGCTCCACAGGATAATCTTCGGTGTAGCCGTAGCCGCCAAAAACTTGAATGGCTTCCGTCGACACTTCTACCGCCGTCCTCGTGGCAAACAGCTTCGCCATCGAGGCTTCCATACCGCATTTTAAGCCTCTGGTCCGTAAATCAGCAGAGCGATAGACTAATAGTTTCGCCGCTTCCACACTCGTCGCCATGTCAGCAAGCTTAAAGCCTATCCCTTGCTGGAAGGCAATTGGTTTGCCAAATTGCTGGCGCTCCTTCGCATAGGCAGTTGCGGCCGACAGTGCGGCTTCGGCAATCCCAAGTGCTTGGGTCGCAATCCCAATGCGGCCGACCTCGAGGTTTGCCATCGCAATTTTAAAACCATCACTTTCGCTGCCAAGAAGATTTTCCACTGGCACAAGCATATCCTCAAACGTCAGCTGTACCGTTCTGGAACCATGTAGCCCCATTTTCTTTTCATCCTTCCCGATACATAAGCCGGGGGTGTTTTTTTCAACAATAAATGCGGCAATCCCTTTTGTTCCTAATTTCGGCTCGGTGGTGGCAAAAACAATATAAATATTGGCTTCGCCACCATTGGTAATAAACATCTTCGAGCCATTGATCACATAATGATCGCCCTTCTTCACGGCACGGGACTTTAGGCTAGCTGCATCGGACCCCGCACTCGGCTCCGTTAAGCAAAAGGCCCCTAAATACTCCCCAGAAGCCAGCTTCGGTACATACTTTTGCTTCTGCTCCTCCGTCCCGAAATATAGAATCGGCATAGTTCCCACCGAAGTATGGACAGACAGAATGACGCCAAGCGTGGCACTTACCCTTGATATTTCATTAATGGCAATGATATAGGAAGTGAAGTCCATCTCAGCTCCGCCGTATTTTTCCGGAACAGGAATGCCCATAAGGCCGAGCTCACCCATTTTCCGAAGAATTTCGCGCGGGAATTCCCCTTTTTCCATTTTTTCAATAAATGGGGCTATTTC
The DNA here is from genome assembly GCF_031988165.1 of Neobacillus sp. Taxonomy (NCBI): domain Bacteria; kingdom Bacillati; phylum Bacillota; class Bacilli; order Caryophanales; family Bacillaceae; genus Neobacillus; species Neobacillus sp. The sequence continues at coordinate 39,839 of NZ_DALZYO010000025.1, read as the reverse complement.
GCTGACGGCAAAATCGCGCACCATTTTTCGCATCATTTCTTGCTCCGCTGTAAATGTAAGATTCATGCTTATCTCCCCTTTTGGAGAATCTAAAGTAGCAGTATTCATCCTTACAACCCCTTATTTTGAAGAAAGATTGGTTCCTGCTCTCGTTGCTTCAGCAAGTTGAAAGCCTTATTCGTATGTGTAGAATCCCCGCCCCGTTTTCTTACCAAGCCAGCCTGCTTTGACATATTTGCGCAGCAGCGGGCATGGACGGTATTTATCATCGCCGAAGCCTTCGTGAAGGGTTTCCATTATATAAAGGCAAGTATCGAGGCCAATAAAATCAGCCAAGGTTAACGGCCCCATTGGGTGGTTCATGCCGAGCTTCATCACTTCATCAATCGCTTCTTTGGTGGCGACGCCCTCATACAAGGTAAAAATCGCTTCATTGATCATTGGCATCAGCACGCGGTTAGAAACAAAGCCAGGGAAGTCGTTAACTTCAACCGGAACCTTGCTCAAGGTTTTCGTCATATCTTCAATCACCTGGTATACTTCATCAGCCGTTGCTAGGCCACGGATAATTTCGACTAACTTCATCACTGGGACCGGATTCATAAAGTGCATGCCGATGACCTTTTCCGGCCGCTTCGTTGCAGCCGCAATTTCCGTAATTGGCAGCGAGGAGGTGTTACTCGCCAAGATCGCATGTGCCGGAGCAATTTCATCAAGCTGCGCAAAAATTTTCGTTTTAATTTCCATGTTTTCAACTGCGGCTTCGATGACAAGGTCGACCTGGGCCGCGTCGTTCAAATCCGTTGAGGCGGTCAGCCTCGCCGACACTTCCTGTTTTTGTTCGCCTGTCATTCGACCTTTATCAACATTGCGTGAAAGATTTTTGTTGATGACTCCTAATCCACGTTCGACGAATTCCTGTTTTAGATCATTTAGTAAAACCTGATAGCCTGCCTGGGCACAAACTTGGGCAATCCCAGAGCCCATTTGCCCTGCTCCAATGACCATTACCTTTGAAACCTTCATGTTTTCCCCTCCAATTAGGGGCTGAAATCGAGTTTCGCCCCATTTTTTTATGCGAAAATTAGTTTTGTCTATTTTTCTCATGGTTTTGAACATTTTTTGGTGTTTTTACAATTTTTCTCAAGGTTTTGAACATTTTTTTCGGGTGTTTTGTCTATTTTTCATGTCCTTTTTTCCCATTAGACATTTTCCGAAAAAATCTAACCATCATTCGCTTTCTCCTCAGGCTACAAACCTAAGCCTTCGGGACCTCAATCATCACAGCATCGCCCTGGCCGCCGCCGCTGCAAATCGCGGCGACACCAATTCCGCCGCCGCGGCGCTTCAACTCGTGCATGAGCGTAATGATAATCCGCGCCCCGCTTGCACCAATTGGGTGGCCAAGGGCGACTGCACCGCCGTTCACATTAACTTTTTCTGGGTCAAGGCCAGCAATTTTTTCGCTCACCAAGGCAACAGCAGCAAAGGCTTCATTGATTTCAAATAAATCGATATCCGCTACACTTTTTCCCGTTTTTCGCAAAAGTTCATTGATGACTAGCCCCGGCGTTTGTGGGAAATCCTTCGCTTCCACAGCTAGAGCAGCGTGGCCTAAGATGACCGCTTCCGCTTTTCTACCTTCACGAACAGCGCGCACCTCACTCATTAGCACGAGAGCAGCCCCACCGTCATTGACACCAGGCGCATTTCCAGCAGTGATCGTTCCCGTTGCATTGAATACCGGTGCTAATTTTGCCAGTCGTTCTAACGAGGTATCCTTTCGTGGTGATTCGTCATCCGCGACAACTACAGGAGCCCCTTTTCGCTGCGGTACTTCCACAGCCACAATTTCCTCTGCAAATTTACCATCCTCGATGGCGGCAATCGCGCGCTGATGGCTCCTTAAGGCCCACTCGTCCTGAGCCTGACGTGAAATCTCCATCTCGGCGGCCGTCGAATTGCCGTAAGTACCCATATGAACACCGGTAAAGCTGCAGCTCAAGCCATCATGAATCATTAAATCTTTGACAGCAGCGTCGCCCATTCGGAAGCCCCATCTTGCTTTTGGTAAAATATATGGGGCGTTGCTCATCGATTCCATGCCGCCAGCAACAATCACCTCTTCATCGCCGGCACGAATAATCTGGTCGGCCAACGTAACGCTGCGCATCCCGGAAGCGCAAACCTTATTAATTGTTTCTGTTTTGACCTCCCAAGGCAGGCCAGCATGATGGGCGGCTTGACGTGATGGGATTTGCCCCTGTCCCCCTTGTAAAACAGTTCCAAGAATGACCTCCTGGACGTACTCTGGCTCCACGTTAGCCCGCACTAGCGCTTCTTTAACAGCAATGCCTCCAAGCTGTGAAGCCGAAAAACTGCTCAAGAAGCCCCCTAATTTTCCAAAAGGTGTTCTTACCCCACTTAAAATGACCGTTCTCCCCATTCCAAACACTCTCCCTTTTCCCAATATTCAGTCATGTTATTCTAAAAAAATTATCCAGCGACTGAACGCTCGCTCGAAAAATAATGAAAAAAGTAGGCATGTGGTTTTTTAAAACTCACAGCCCGCCAAGTCTAGAAAAAATTGGTAATGTAAGCGTTTTATTCTTATCTCTTATTTTACATAAAAAATAGGAGAAGTTGAAATGTTTTACATAAAATTCTTAAAATTTTTGCAAATCGACTCAACTTCTCCTGTTCTAATAATTACTACTTCTGCAATATTATCAAGCTGTCTCTTTTCATTCACCGCAAACGGCTTTTTCAAGAATTTCAGCCACATCGTATGTTGAAACCTTTTCTTCCACTTCTTTCGCCTTAGTTCCATCAGAAAGCATCGTTAAGCAGTATGGGCAGCCTGAGCTGATGACAGACGGATTGACGGAAAGGGCTTGCTCAGTCCGGCTCACGTTAATCCGTTGGCCTGTTTCTTCCTCCATCCACATCAAGCCGCCGCCGGCACCGCAGCACATGCCTTTTTCACGATTACGCTCCATTTCCACAAGTTTCACGCCTGGAATCGCTTTTAAAATTTCCCGTGGCGGGTCATACACATCATTATAGCGGCCTAAATAACAGGAATCATGGAAAGTAATCGTTTCGTTCACCTGATGTTTCGGAACAAGTCGGCCATCGCGGACAAGCTCATACAGTATTTCCGTATGATGGTACACTTCCACATTCTCTAAGCCAAAATCAGGGTATTCATTTTTGAAAATATTATAGGCATGCGGGTCAATTGTGACAATTTTCTTGATCTCCGCTTTTTCAAATTCCTCAATATTTTTTGTCGCTAACTCTTGGAACAGGAATTCATTACCAAGGCGGCGCGGTGTGTCACCTGAGTTTTTTTCTTTGTTACCGAGAATGGCAAATTTCACACCCGCTTCGTTCATCAGCTTCGCGAACGATAACGCAATCTTCTGGCTGCGGTTGTCATAAGAACCCATCGCGCCAACCCAAAAGAGGTATTCGAATTCCTCGCCCGCCTTGTTCATTTCCTTCACCGTTGGAATATGAACATCGTCGCGGACTTCGCGCCAGTTCTCACGCTCTTTACGGTTTAAGCCCCACGGGTTACCTTGGCGTTCTATATTCGTCATCGCACGCTGGGCGTCTGCATCCATTTTTCCCTCTGTTAAAACTAAATAACGACGAAGGTCGATAATTTTATCAACGTGCTCGTTCATGACTGGACATTGGTCCTCACAGTTGCGACACGTGGTACATGCCCAGATTTCTTCTTCGGTAATGATATCGCCGATTAGGCTTGGACTATAGGCTCCAGCGGCCGCTGTTTCTTCCGCCCCCTGACCGCTCGCCGCCAGCGCAATTTGATTTCCTTTTGTGTTACTAAAAGCAAAGGTCGGCACCCACGGCTGTTTCGAGGTTACCGATGCGCCAAAATGGGTCAGGTGGTCACGCATTTTCACAATTAAATCCATTGGTGACAACATTTTACCCGTTCCGGTAGCAGGACACATATTGGTACAGCGGCCACATTCGACGCAGGCATAAAAATCGATCATTTGCAGCTGGGTAAAGTCGTCAATTTTTCCAACCCCAAAGGATTCTTGTGATTCATCTTCAAAATCTACCTTTTTCAATTTACCTGGTTTTTCTAAACGGTTAAAATAAACGTTAACCGGCCCGGCAATTAAGTGGGCATGCTTTCCTTGCGGTACATACACTAAAAAGGATAATAGGAATAATAAGTGGAACCACCAGGCCACATAGAAAATAACAACGGAAGCGGTTTCACCAAGCCACGAAAAGGCAAGCGAAATAACGGAGGCGACAGGTTCTGTCCATGACACGTCTTCTCCGTGCCAGATGATGCCCATGCCGTTTCCAAGTAAAACCGAAACCATCAAGCCGCCGATAAAAATTAACACAAGACCTGCTTTAAAACCACGCTTTAAGCGAACTAATTTTTCAATATAACGGCGATAGAACGCCCAAATAACAGCTACTAAAATCGTTAGTGTCACAATTTCCTGGAAAAAGGTGAAGGCGGGATATAACGGTCCAAGTGGCAAATGCGAGCCTGGTTTAATCCCTTTCCAAATAAAATCAATCGCTCCAAATTGAACAAGCAGGAAACCATAAAAGAACATGACGTGAATAGCTCCGCTTTTTTTATCCTTTAAAAGCTTCTTCTGTCCAAACACCATGACCCAAATTTTTTGCAGTCGTTCTTTGACATTGTTATCAAGCTCAACCTTTTTCCCTAGTTTAATAAAGGCTATCCGTGTTTTTACAACATAAACGAACAAACTGACTGCGTAAGCGGTTACAGCCAAGAAGGCAATGAGGTTAACCCATAATAAACCATTCATCAAAATTAGCCCCTTTCGTTTTGCTTTATCCCCTAATGTTTTTTAGCGCAAGTTGTAGAAAATAATTAATTTTCAGAACTTATCCATAACTCTATTATATGATGAATGAGCATTCAGTCAACGAATTTTTGCAAAATTCATTCGACTTATAGAAATAATCGCTTTCGGAAAACCTAAGAAATGGATTGGAGGAACGATTCCAGATGATTTTTGCACTCTCGTTAAGCGGACTTGTCCTGCTCATCATAATCTGGTTTACAGTCGATTTTAGCTTAGGGAGAAAGAAGCATCTTTCCACTGCGGGCAGGATGGAAACAGCCATGCTTCATGGTCAGTTTGAAATTTTTACCCATGGAAGGGAATTATTCCATGATTATTTTAATGAGATCAGACAGGCGAACCACCATATTCATGTATCATTTTATATTGTCAAAGATGACGCCATCAGCCAGGAGTTTTTCTCACTTTTAAAAGCAAAGGCTCAGGAAGGCGTGGAGGTTCGGCTCTTGCTTGACCGGATTGGGAGCTGGAAAATTAAGAAACAGGCAGTGAAGGAACTGCGGGAGGCGGGGATTCACTTTGCGTATAGTAATTCGGTCAGGTTTCCATTCCTGTTTTATTCTTTTCAGGTCCGAAATCACCGCAAAGTTTCACTTATTGATGGAAAAATTGGCTATCTCGGTGGGTTTAACATCGGTAAGGAATATATTGACGAAGACCCAATCTTGAGCCCGTGGCGTGATTACCATTTAAAAATGACCGGTGAAGGCGTTAATTTTTTGCAGAGTGAGTTTTTTATTGATTGGAACGAGTACGGAGGGGAAAATCTTCAGAATCATCCTGTCTATTTTCCAAATCTGCCAAAGGGTGAGATCCGCCATCAATTTATTCCGACGGAAGCGGGCCATCTGGAAGACATGTTTATCAGTCTGCTGCAAAAGGCCGTTCACACCATCTTTATCGGGACTCCTTACTTTATTCCAAGTAACAAAGTTTTTGCTACATTAATGGAAGCACAGCGGCGCGGCGTTGATATCACCGTGGTTGTCCCCTACAACGCTGACCATATGCTTGTCCAAGAAGCCTCTTACCACTATTTACGAACGCTGCTTAAGGAGGGAGCAGCGGTTTATCAATTTAAAAATGGCTTTTATCATGCCAAAACAATTATGATCGATGACAAAATTTGCGATATCGGCACCGCCAATTTCGATCAGCGCAGCTTGTTTTTAAACAAAGAAATCAATTGTTATATTTATAATTCTACTTTTATTGAGCGCGTGAGGGCGGTTATTAATAAGGACATCCGCGACTCCATACCGTTAACATTGGCAGAGCTAAATAAACCGAATTTTTTAAGATCTGTGAAAGAATTTCTTGCAGGAGTTATTGCTTATTTTTTATAAAAAAATTCATGGCGTGATGTAGACTTCATGATTGAGGCGAAAGCAAAGGATCAAGCCGCACTGAAGTTAGTCGAGGATTTAAGCAAAATCCGCGGCTATAAGCGAATCAGCGGCGGTACTATTGAAATAAAGTAAAGAGTCTCCGAACCAACATCGGAGACTCTTTACTATTCTTCAATAAGATTTAAAACAGGAACATCTCTTTCGTTTTCTGGATCGGTTCTAGAATAAATCCTCGCTAGTTTCGTCGTCTCGTCCACGTGTTGAATAATCACCGGATTTCCATCATAGGTAACATTGATCATATCAGCGGATTCAACAATTTCTTTTGCTCTTCCTACATTCATGCGTTCGGTTCACTCCTCACTGAAAATTCTCTATTAATATTTGTGTTTTTTTGGAAGATATTCATTTTATGGATTATTTTCAAACAAATTGTGGTCCGTTTGCAGAATTGGCGCCGATCAAAATGGGCTTTTTTTAAACGATGCTCCTTTACTCGCCAACCACACAAATTCCCCACCAAACCACATAGAAAAAGGCCCCCTTAATCAGAAGGGAGCCATCACAAATTTACATTTTTTCCGGTGCCGAAACGCCAATCAACGCCAGTGCATTTTTCAACGTAATTTGCACAGCCTTCACCAACGCAAGGCGGGCCTTCGTGCGCTCTAGCTGCTCACTATCAAGCACTTTTTCCGCATTATAAAAACTATGGAATGTTGACGCTAGTTCAAAGATATAGTTGGTGATGCGGTGCGGCACACGCTTCAGTGCGGCCTCGCCAACAGCCGACGGGAATTCACCAAGCTTTTTCAGTAAATCGATTTCCTTTTCAGACGCCACTAACGAAAAGTCAGCTCCCGCATCCACCGTCACGCCTTGTTCTTCTCCTGAACGCAAGATGCTCGAAATCCGTGCATGGGCGTACTGCGCGTAATATACCGGATTTTCATTCGACTCCGACACCGCTAAATCCAAATCAAAATCCATATGCGTATCCGAGCTACGCATCGCAAAGAAATAACGCGTCGCGTCAAGGCCGACCTCATCAACCAAATCACGCATGGTAACCGCCTTACCAGTTCGCTTACTCATCTTCATCTTCTCACCATTTTTATAAAGATGAACGAGCTGGATAATTTCCACCTCAAGCGCCTCGCGGTCATAACCTAAAGCTTGGATTGCAGCCTTCATCCGTGGGATATAACCGTGGTGATCCGCACCCCAAATGTTAATCAATTTTTCAAAGCCGCGCGCCAGCTTGTCCCTATGGTAAGCGATATCAGGCGTCAAGTACGTATAAGAGCCGTCCTGCTTAATTAGCACACGGTTTTTGTCATCACCGAAATCGGTCGAACGAAGCCAGGTCGCTCCATCTTCCTCATAGACATAGCCGCTTTCCCGCAGTGCAGTCAGAGCTTCATCAATTTTTCCATTTTTATAAAGCGAGGTTTCCGAATACCACACGTCAAAACCGACGCGGAAATCCTCAAGATCCTTCTTTAACTTCGCCATTTCATATTTCAAGCCATACTCACGGAAAAAATCAAATCGTTCTTCCTCGGCCACATTCACAAACTTGTCGCCAAACTCTTCCGCCAGTGTCTTCCCGATGCCGACAATATCGGCGCCATGGTAGCCGTCCTCCGGCATGTCTTTTTCCAGACCAAGCGCCTGGAAATAACGTGCCTCCACCGATAATGCTAAATTATTAATCTGATTGCCAGCATCATTAATATAATATTCGCGAGAAACATCATAGCCAGCCTTGGCCAAAATATTGCAAAGCGAATCGCCAACAGCAGCACCGCGGGCATGTCCAAGGTGAAGGTCTCCCGTAGGATTGGCCGATACAAACTCGACTTGAATTTTTTGACCGCCGCCAACTGTGGTCGAACCGTACTTTTCCCCAGCCTCAAGCACGGTTGGAATCAGGTCGGTTAAATACGCATTATTCATATAAAAATTGATAAACCCCGGCCCCGCTAGCTCAATTTTTTCAATTGAAGCCTGTGAACGGTCGAAATGGGCCACTAATGCGTCCGCAATCATCCGCGGCGCCTTCTTCGCCACCCGAGCGAGCTGCATCGCCATATTCGTTGAGTAATCGCCATGAGCCTTCTCCTTCGGGATTTCAAGAACCACATCAGGAATCTGCTCTTCTGTCGCAAGCTCCGCCTTTAGCACAGCCGCGCGAATCTCTTCCTTTATTTTACTTTGAACCTGTTCAACTATATTCATTTCCGATCCTCCTGAAAGCTAATTTCTAAATGATATGTACCTGAAGGCGAGCCCTGCATGGTGAAATCGTAGAGAATATCGATAAGCCCTTCCGAATGCTCGATTCGCTTGGCCATCGTCATCGTTTCAAAAACACCAAACGGCATCTCGTAGCTGCCCCTTAGTTTTCGATTTACTTGAAACGGCAGCCTCATCTTCACCGCACCGCCGCGTAAAATTAGTGCTTCTTCCCCCGCCACCTTGACAATCGTGCGAACAGTACCTTCCTCCAGCACTTCCTCATACCGCAGAAATGTTGCATCACCTTTTTGATGGTAGCGACCAAACACCGTTAATTCCATTGCTTCCTGAGCATCAATCGTCGTTTTCACCTTGATTTTCACGGGTATTTCAGAGTTTTCCAACCGATTTAGCACTTCCTTTTCATTTTATAACACAACATTCTCGTTTATTTGCAAGAATTCCAATTTTTTTGCGAATCTCCGTTGTTTATTTGCGAATATGCCGCTTTAATTTGCAAAATACAATAAGAGCTTTTTTAAAAAGGAACTCAGGTATGTTCTCTTTATAAGTTCTAGTCTTCATCATTTACTTAGGTGCGTTAACGCATGCTTTTTCTATTATAAACATTGTAACGGCACAAATCAAAGATGCCCGCCCCCAATGGGACAGGCACCAGATTGACATGGTTTCTGGATATCAGAAAAAGTTTTCCTGTTCCTGTATAACAGAAAAGTTCTCTTATTTATCAGAAAGGGGTCTCCTGAAGTATAAAAAGAGTTTTTTTATATAACAGGAAGGTTCTTCCTATATTCGGACAGGAAAGTTTACCTATTTCACCCAGCCAAGCAGCATTTCACGAATCAATTTGCTCGCTGTGTTCGCTGTTTGCTCAGATGAATCGTAGATTGGAGCAACCTCAACCAGGTCACCGCCGACGACCTTCACCTCAGAACGAGCAATTTCATGAATGGAAGCGAGTAGCTCGCGTGAAGTGATTCCGCCGCAATCAACCGTACCGGTTCCAGGCGCATGTGCAGGGTCCAATACGTCGATGTCAATCGTGACATAAACTGGGCGCCCAGCTAGCGACGGCAGGATTTCTTTTAACGGCTCAAGCACTTCAAATTTTGAAATAAGCATGCCATTTTGCTTTGCCCATTCAAATTCTTCCTTCATCCCGGAACGGATCCCGAAAGAATAAACGTTTTTTGGTCCGATTAATTCGGCAATCTTGCGAATCGGGGTCGAGTGTGACAACGGCTCGCCTTCATAATTTTCACGCAGGTCGGTGTGTGCGTCAAAATGAATAATCGCTAAATCTGGATATTTCTTATAAACAGCTTTCATCACTGGCCATGAGACAAGGTGCTCGCCGCCCATACCTAACGGGAATTTGCCTGCATCCAAGACTTGGTCAACAAATTCTTCAATCAAATCAAGGCTGCGCTGGGCATTCCCGAACGGAAGCGGAATATCACCGGCGTCGAAATATTTTACCTCATCAAGCTCGCGGTCGAGGTAGGCACTGTATTCCTCAAGACCAATTGACACCTCGCGAATTCGCGCTGGGCCAAACCGTGAACCTGGGCGATAGCTTACCGTCCAGTCCATGGGCATCCCGTACAATACAACCTGACTTTCCTCAAAATTCGGGTGACTCTTAATAAACACATTCCCCGAATAGGCCTCATCAAAACGCATCCAACATCCCTCACTTTCTACGTATTACCTAGAACCTCTTTATGTCCATGTTTTCGCTTTTTCCCCAGTTGCGGTCTCATAGAACCTCTCTATGGGACCGGTAGCTCACTTTTTCCTCTGGTTCCGTCTCATAGAACTTCTCTATGGGACCGGTTGCTCACTTTTACTCTGGTTCCGTCTCATAGAACAACTGTAACAGGAGTACTTTTCTTGTTCCCGTTTATGTTACTTCACTAAATCGCCAACAAATTTTGGCAATACAAATGCGGCTTTGTGCAATTCTTTTGTATAGTATTTGGTTTCAATTTCGTGAAAACGGTCTTCACTTACTGCTAATGGATCGTATTTTTTCGAACCGATGGTGAATGCCCATAAGCCGCTTGGGTAAGTAGGGATATTAGCCACATACAAATTCGTAATCGGGAAGATTTCCTTCACGTCACGCTGTACGCTGCGAATTAAATCCGCCTTAAACCATGGGTTGTCGGACTGAGCAACAAAGATGCCGTCTTCCTTTAACGCCTTGGAAATTCCGGCATAGAAGCCCTTTGTAAATAAGTTTACTGCAGGACCAACCGGCTCTGTTGAGTCAACCATAATCACGTCATAGGCATTTTCGCTTTCGGCAATATGCATAAAGCCGTCACCCACTTGAACGTCTACACGCTCGTCTTCAAGCCAGCCAGCAATTTCCGGAAGGAATTTCTTCGAATACTCGATTACTTTACCATCAATATCCACAAGTGTCGCTTTCTTTACGCTTGGGTGCTTTAATACTTCACGGATAACACCGCCATCGCCGCCGCCGACAACAAGAACATTCTCTGGATTTGGATGTGTAAATAGTGGAACATGTGCCACCATTTCATGATAAACAAATTCGTCTTTTACAGAAGTCATGACCATGTCATCTAATAGCAGCATATTGCCCCATTCTTCTGTTTCAATCATATCAAGCTTTTGAAATTCTGTTTGCTCTGTATGTAAGGTTTTATTAACTTTCATCGTAATTCCAAAGTTTTCAGTTTGTTTTTCTGTAAACCAAATGGACATATTCATCTTCCTTCCGTCTTATCTCATTTTTAGACTACCCAAACTATTGAATTACAAACAGAAAAAAAAGTCTAGCAATTTTTAAAAAAATATTTCTTTTTTCTAAAGAAATTGTTTAAAAGGACTCTATTTTTTCAATACTATTACTATCTAAATTTTTATAAATGGAAAAAGCGGGGTGGTGAACACAATGGAAATCATGACAAATCACGGGTTTCGGAAGACAATTAAATATTTGCGCGCATTTGTTATCATCAGTTTGATAGGCATGATTTGTATGCTCGTTCTCTTCCTAGGCGTCCTTGCCTATGCAAAAATTTTAGGAGCTCCGCCGCTCGCTGTTCCGCAATCAACGCTATTCTTTGCCGATGACGGGACCCTGATTGGTGAGAGTCATAGCGGTCAAAAGCGCTACTGGGTCGGGCTCAAGGATATTTCACCAAATTTAGTGAATGCGACCGTCTCGATTGAGGACAAAAATTTTTTCCAGCACCATGGTTTTGATTATAAACGAATTGCCGGGGCAGTTCTTGCCGATATTCAGGCATTTTCCAAGGTGCAGGGCGCAAGTACGATCACCCAGCAATATGCAAGGAATCTCTTTCTTGAACACGACAAAACGTGGAAGCGGAAAATTCTCGAGGCGTTTTATACGATCCGCCTTGAAATGAATTATTCGAAACAGGATATTCTTGAAGGTTATTTAAATACCATCTATTATGGCAACGGTGCTTACGGTGTAGAAGCAGCCAGCCACTATTATTTTGGTAAAAAAGCTGTCGACTTAGATCTCAACGAAGCGACCATGCTGGCGGGAATTCCAAAAGGACCAGGCATCTACTCACCGCTCACCTCGATGGAAAACGCCAAACGACGCCAGGCGATGATTTTACAAACGATGGTGAAAAACGGGTATATCAAAAAAGATGCCGCAAAAAAAGTGTCCAAGGAGCCGCTCACATTAGTCGGCGTCCACACGACACTAAAGGTAAAGCTGGCCCCTTATTTTCAGGATGCCGTCAAAAATGCGCTGAAAAATCAATTACATCTTGACGACCGCACGATTGCCCTCGGCGGTTTAAAAGTCTTTACGACGCTTAACCTAAAACAGCAGGAAGCGGCCGAGAAGCAGGTCCAGCAATATGTTGCCAGTTCATCAGAGATTCAAGTTGGCTTAGTTGCGATGGATCCAAAGAACGGCTATGTGAGAGCGATGATTGGGGGCAGGAACTATGAAAAAAGTCCGTTTAACCGGGCCGTTCAGGCTGTGAGACAGCCGGGCTCGACCATCAAGCCGCTGCTCTACTACGCAGCACTTGAGCACGGCTTTACTCCTTCATCAACGATGCGAAGTGAGTTTACCACCTTCCATTTTGATGATGGTCAGGCAGATTACACGCCACATAATTTTAATAACAAGTATGCAGACGGGGAAATTACCCTCGCCCAGGCGCTTGCCGTATCTGATAATATTTTTGCTGTTAAAACGCATTTATTTTTAGGAGAGGATTCGTTAATCGAAATGGCCAAGAAATTTGGTATTTCGACAAATATGGCCCAGGTTCCGTCACTGGCATTAGGAACATCTGGCGTTCGTGTGATTGAAATGGCTAATGCCTACAGCCTATTTGCCAATGGAGGAAAACGGATCAATCCGACCTTAATTACGAGAGTGGAAGACTATAATGGCAACGTTATTTTTGAAAAAAAAGATAGAACTGAAAAGGTTTTAGACCCGGCCAGGGCCTTTGTAATGACACAAATGCTGACAGGCATTTTCGATAAGAAGCTAAATGGCTATGCCAAGGTAACCGGGAGCACGATTATTGACGACCTCACCCGACCTTATGCCGGAAAGTCAGGCTCAACGGAAACGGATAGCTGGATGATTGGCTACTCACCACAGCTCGTTACCGCTGTATGGGCAGGATATGATATCGGGAAACCGCTTGAGCTAACTGCCGAAAAAACCTATGCGAAAAACATCTGGGCCAACTTTATGGAGGAGGCTTTGCAGGGTAAGTCAGTCAAGGCGTTTAAACCGCCGAAAGAGGGGGTTGTCGGTGTTTACGTCAACCCGGAAAATGGCAAGCTAGCAACCAAGGATTGTCCCGTTCGTCGCTTCACCTATTTTGTCGCTGGAACTGAACCAACCGAATATTGCACCGATCACTTAAAGAATTCAGATGCAGCACCAGCGAAACAGAAGGACAACAAGAAAGTGCCTTGGTACAAAAAGTTGATGCCATGGAGCCATTAGCATTTTAATATAATAAGAAAAGCAGAAGGCGCCTGGAGCTGGACATTTCTCTAAGTCCAATGTTATAAATTATTATATTATAAAATAGAAAAGCTCCGGAACTGGTCCGGAGCTTTTCTTGTCCTAGTTTTACGTGTATTCACACACTGCTTATAATACTATCTATTTTTCAAAAAAACCACAAGTAATTATCCACTTTCATCATTTTACTCTCCGAGTAATCCTTTTTTCAGTTCCGCCGTGGAATTATTCCACAATACTTCATTATGGCCCTGCAAGAATTCGGCTAACACCCGTTTCGATTTCACATCCATATCATCGACAATAATATGACGCTTTAACGATTTATCCATGCGGTTGACGTGCTCAGGAAGCGATTTGTAACCGCGTCGGATTTCCCGGTCCACCGTCATATAACAAGCGGTAACGCCGGCATAATAGGGACCTTCTGGCTTGCGGTCTATCGTCACCCACACAAGCCAGTAAGGTTTCCCGTTCGGCACCTCTTCTTTCGTTTTTAAAAATTTTATCCCTTTTTCGACCACGCTACGGGCATGCATCGCGCCAACATCGATTTCCGCTTCCCCGGCGTCGACATCAATAATAACTGGCGAAACATTATCAAGACTAAGGACACCTTTTCCGTAGCCCTTGTGTCCATCAGTTGGGTCACTTTTTATTATATTAAATCCAAGTTTTTTCTTATTATCTTCCATGGATAGTGCAGTCCTCCTTTATAAAAATAGACCATAGATGAAATTACTAAGCACATTCCCTACCCAGGGAATGACCACATCAAAAATGGGCTGAATTGTATATCGATCTAAAGGTGTAATCACTAAAATTAAAAAGATTAAGATCCCATACTGTTCATATTGGGTCATTTTAGCCCGAACATGATTGGGGGCTAAATCCTCGACAATCCGATAGCCGTCAAGTGGAGGGAGAGGCAGCAGATTAAAAATAAACAGGACGATATTCAGATTGATAAATACTGTCAGAAATTCACTAAAATTATCCGAAATCGTTACACCAAACTTCAATAATCCGTAGGCAATGATAAAGCCAATGGCCGCCAAAATCAAATTGGAGAGCGGTCCTGCAACAGAAACGAGAACACCGGCTAGGCGCGGTTTTTTAAAAAAAAAGCGATTTACTGGTACCGGACGGGCCCAGCCAAATCCCGCAATTAAAATTAATAGCGTTCCGAACGGGTCGAGATGCTTGAGCGGATTTAATGTCAGTCGTCCTTGGTTTTTTGCTGTCATATCGCCGAATTTATAGGCAACAAAAGCATGGGCAAATTCGTGAAACGTAAAGGCAAACATCAGCGTGATCGCTACATAAGGAATCAGCCTTAGTGGGTAGGCAAGAAATTGTTCCAATAGGGTTTCTCCTCTCAGAAAACGGGTTCATAACCGCACTCTATATCTATTTTCTTTTTAGTATACATGAAACCGCTTTGAAAAAGAAAATCAAATGTGCCAACCGTTATTGCACTTTTACTTTGTTTGTGGAAAACTACTATTAGTGACTTTAATAAGGAGGAAACAGCATGCCATACGTTACAGTAAAAATGCTTGAGGGACGTTCTGAAGATCAAAAACGGGCGTTAGTAGAAAAGGTAACCGATGCCGTCAGCGAAACAACAGGCGCACCAAAAGAAAACATCACCGTTTTTATTGAAGAAATGAGCAAAAACCATTATGCCGTCGGCGGCGTACGCGCAAGCGATAAATAAAAGGGATAGGGTGTCAGGCACCATTCGTGGACAATTGTCCTTGTGTGGTGGACAGTTTTGATAGTGGTGTCAGGCACCAAAAGAGTGTGAAATCATCAGGATTTCACACTCTTTATTTCTGATTAGAATTTTATTTCATGTTTTGGTTGATCAATTTTCATCTTTTCGAGTTCCAACTTCATTTTTTCCGTTTCAATCAAATAGTTTTCGTGCTTCAATTTTTCCAGTTCCAACTCATCTTTAATCATATTTGCCCTTAATTTCGACTGTTTCTGAAAGTGGTCTGTTAAAATAGCGACAATCGGAATTGCAAAAATCATTATGACCGCAATTACTCCAACCATGACGCATACCTCCCCCATTTACTCAATAGACAAATCATAGCAAATATCTTAATGAAAAAGTATAGATTTTACAAAAAATACCGAAAAAGCCATTTTTTATTCGAAGAGATATGAGTTTCGAATGTATTTTAGCTGTTTTTTGACCTCTTCATGATCATTTTTCAATTTAAAAAATCCTATTGGCTCATTTTTGGAGGTCTTTGGCTCATTTTTCTACTTTATTGGCTCATTTTGGAAAACTTTGGCTCATTTTTTCAATTTATTGGCTCATTTTCCGCTGATTATGGCTTTTTTCCATTTACATACAATTATCCATCCTGCTATACGCCTGGAGCTGGACAATTCTCAAAGTCCAATGATATAAATTCTGGTGTATAAAAAACCGCCTGGACTCTCACATTGCCCAAAGCGGTTTTTGAAAAATCTTATTGAATTTTCTCTTTCAGTGCTTCAATATATTGAAACGCCTCACCAATTTCCGCCTCGGTGTAGCGTTGGCTGCTTTTTAAGGTAAATACCTTGTTCGTGACTTCCTCTTTTGAAAGATTATCAAAATATAAAACCGTTGAAACAAGCTCGAGGAATCTAGCATTCTGCCCATTCATATCGGTTAGACAGTCCTGTAAAAACGGCATATCCACTTCATTCAGGCTCAAAAACTCTTTCCCCGAATCCGTCAGTGTATAGCGATATTGAAAATAACCGCCCTTTTTCTCTTTCACTTCATCAAGAAAACCCATATTACAAAGCTCTTCCACCCTTGTCGTTAATTCCTCCGAGTACGGGCCGTAAAAATGAAACTGAAACCGTTCGTGAAAGGGAAAAGCAATCTTTTTCGCAATATATATCATCTTTTGCAGCTTTTTTCTGCCGGTAATTTCACCGGAAACCTGAATCGCCTGCATCAGCTTCGCGTGATCTTTTAACAACGTTCGTCATCTCCTACTCCATCTAAAACGTAAATGCCGTTATGCGCTACCATCCATTACGGGAATACATCTAATGCAAAGCACCAACCTCACTTAATAATGGTGGTGTTACCAGAGCTAAGCTGCACTTATTCAAAGTAAAGAACGGCTATTTTCACTTGAATTGGCAAAATTAATTTGTTTTTGCGGCGCTCCGCCCTTTTTCCAAAACAGCACTTATTCTAATTCTAAAAGCGCACGTATTTGCTGCTTGATATTCTTTTTCGTGGAATTATCCGCAAGATAATCAGCAGGGTAATAAAGCTTATGGTCTGTCCGCCTTTTCCCCGAAATGGCATCGACAATCTCTGACTCCCGAGAAAGCTCCCGTAACTCCCCATTTTTCATCAATAAATGAATCGGCAGCCGTTCTTCTTCCTCGCCTGGACGGTAAAAGTCGTACGGTAAATCCGAGGACGAATCGACAACCAAATAATATTCAGGGTCAATCCCTGCCTTTTTAAATAAGGAATTCAGTTCGGCGAGCTTCTTATATTCATTCGCTGGGTCAAATTCAACAAACTTGAACAAATTGCGATTAACAAAGCGACGACAAAGGTCGCTTAAAATGGAGTCGACCTCCTCCTGCCAAATTTGAAAATAGTATAAAATGACTGATTCATCTAATTTTAAATAATCTTCTAATGTTACCTGCCCAAGGAAAATGGATGTAAAATGAAGCGGCTCATATTTAAAAGCATAGTTTTCTTCAAACAATTGTTTAGCGCGGTGAAGGATTTTGGTCAATATCACCTCAGCACTTCGCGATACGGGATGGAAGTAAACCTGCCAATACATCTGGTAACGGCTCATAATATAATCTTCGACCGCGTGCATCCCGCTCTTTTTGATGACGACCTGATCTTCTCTTGGCCGCATCACGCGGAGAATTCTTTCCATGTCAAAATGGCCGTAGCTGACACCGGTGAAATAAGCATCCCTTTGTAAATAATCCATCCGATCAGCATCAATTTGGCTTGAAATCAGGCTTATGACCAGTTTTTTTTCTGAGGTTTTGGCAATGATTTCGGCAACTTTAGCAGGAAAATTAGGTCCTACCTTCAAGAGTATTTTATTTACCTCTGTTTCCCCTAAAATAATCTTGTTTGTAAAGTCCTCATGGTCAAAATCGAACACTTTTTCAAACGAATGGGAAAAGGGACCATGTCCAAGGTCGTGGAGCAGGGCGGCACATAGGGTTAGTAGCCGGTCATCGTCGTTCCATTCCGGCCTGCCGGCAAACACATCATCGATAATGCGGCGGACAATTTCATAGACGCCGAGAGAATGGTTGAACCGGCTGTGCTCCGCTCCATGAAAGGTCAAAAAGGTCGTTCCAAGCTGCTTGATCCGGCGCAGGCGTTGAAACTCTTTCGTTCCAATTAAATCCCAGATGGCCCGGTCACGCACATGGATGTAGCGATGGACGGGGTCCTTAAACACTTTTTCTTCATTTAGTTTTTCCGCTGCATAGGCCATTGGTTTCCCTCTTCCTCGTATACTTGCTCCTATTATATCCCAAAAAACACCCATTTTTCAGCAAAATTTCGCAGGATTTTTCGACATTTATCTTTGGTGTCAGGCACCGTTAGCAACATTTTCGACTTAGAAAAGGTGTCAGGCACTAAAAAGGAGGCACCAAAAAAAGAAAAATCACCTGAGCATTTTCGTCAAAGGTGATTATTTGATCTTTTTATTCACTTTCTCCATTAATTCCTCTTCCGTTAAGGCCGCAACAGGGCGGTTATTAACGAAGGCAAAAGTCTTTTTCCGGCCAGGTCCGCAATAGGACTGGCAGCCAATTTTGATTTCGGCAGCCGAATCAATTTCTTTTAAACGAGGGATTAATGTCTTCAAATTCACGGCCTGGCAATCATCACAAACACGAAATTCATTCGACATTCGTTACAACCCTTTCTACGATCTAAAAAAATCATACTATATATATTATCCATCTAGGTTCATTAAATAAACTCCTAAGGTATTTTACATTTTATTTCCTTTGAATGCAAGATGCAATCACGAGCAATCGTTGGCATCCTTAGTAAATCTTTTAGTTAAAAAATCTACTATCCTTTCATTCGTTTTGGTATAAAGCTTGCAAAACTTGTCCATCATAAGACTAGAACTTTTAAAAATCGTCAGGATAAACTTGACAATTCATTGTAAATTTTTTTAGGGAGTTGAAAGATATGAAAGTTCGTCAAGATGCATGGACAGATGAGAATGACCTGCTTTTGGCTGAAACTGTCCTAAGGCATGTAAGAGAAGGCAGTACACAGTTGAACGCTTTTGAAGAGGTAGGGGACAAGCTAAACCGAACCTCTGCAGCCTGTGGCTTCAGATGGAATGCCGTCGTCCGGCACCGCTATGAAAAAGCATTGCAGTTATCCAAAAAGCAGCGGAAACAAAGACAAAGAGTTTTAGGTAAAGACCAAGGCGGCAAGAAAAAGCTACTTTACAATCCACCGGTAACTGTTTCTGTAGCAGAGGAATTGGAACCAATGCCGTTGCCAGTTGATATCCCCGTGGAACCTACTGTTGTTGTTGAAGACATGACAACCGTAGAAATGGCGGCGGAAACATTTGTAAAACCAGCGCAAAGCTACAGACCGCCAGCCACAACTGGACTCACGCTCGATTCAGTCATTAGTTATTTGCAAAACTTTCATCATGCCAATCTGCAAAATGAAGCATTAAAAAGTGAGAATGAAAGATTGAAACGAGAAATGGCTGAGTTAAGAAAGCACAACGAGGAAATGGCGGCTAAAATTTCCGGGCTCGAGCAGAATTCCGAAACGATTCAGGAAGATTACGAGACCCTGATGAAAATCATGAACCGCGCACGAAAGCTTGTTTTATTTGAAGAAGAGGAAAGACCTGCTACGAAATTCAAAATGGACCGTAACGGTAATCTGGAAAAGGTAGCGGAGTAATAGGACGGCAACGTACACCAGCCGCTGGGTGCTCTCGATCGAGCCATTTTTCGAAGTTAGAGAAAGCTTTTTAGGAGAAGAGAATAAAGCGCAGCATCTTATTATAGAAAAGCCGTAAGTCCGGTTGCAGGATTTACGGCTTTTTTACCTGTTCGTTTCGATCAACGATCCTCTGATAATAACCAGGAAATAAGTTCAGTTCGAACTCATTTAATTGACCGCCATAGATAAATTCGCTGCTCATTTTTAACTGGGTAAATAAACGCAGTATCACATCAGCGATCGTAAAGTTAACTGCCAGCAGCTCTGAAAGGGAGGCCATAACGTCCGGAACAATCACTGGATAAGCGAATTTTGTTTGCTCGGCTTGTTTAGCCCTCTGGTAAAATTGCTTAATGAGCTCAGCCCGGTCTCTGCCGCTGCCATTGACGCAAAGGTAGATCTGAACGGCGACCCCTTTTTTCAGACGGCGCTGGGAGATGCCAGCGAATTTTTTGCCATTAATACTCAGGTCGTAGCTCCCTGGGCAGTAGGAGCCAACGATTTCCCGTGCCTCAATCTCATGCGGGAAATCGGCAAACATTTGTTGGATGAGAGACCACATCGCATCGTAGCCGCGATTGATATCAATCCCTTTTTCAGCTTCAGGAAATATGAGTGAGATATTCAAGACTCCTTCGTCGAGAACCACGGCTAGGCCGCCGGAATTTCTGACAATCGCCTGGTAGCCCTGCTGCTGCAAAAATTGGATACCTTCCTGTAAGAACGGCAATTTCGTATCCTGGATGCCAAGGACAATGGTATTGTGATGGACCCATGTCCGGGCTGTCGCCGGTGCTTCACCCGACCCAATCGAGGCACATAAGGTATCATCCGTTCCAAAGGATTGTAATGCTTGAAAATGAATACCCACAGCTGATTGGTCGATGATCCGCCACTCGGGTTGTCGTAGTAAACCTTCCATATTGGTAACTCCTTGAATGGTTAATAGGACTTATTTTATCAAATTTATACGATATTTAACAGTTTGACTGGTGGTTCCACTTCCGATTCCAAAAAAATTTCCTTAGCGACCAATTTGAACCAAAAAAAAGAGCCAGCCCAGACGACGGACTAGCCCCAAAACCTATTATAATCCCTGCGCAGCCGTGATTAACGCAAGTTTGTAGACATCTTCTTCATTACAGCCGCGTGATAGATCATTTACAGGCGCATTTAAGCCCTGCAAAATAGGTCCAACCGCTTCAAATCCACCCAGGCGCTGGGCAATTTTATAACCGATGTTACCTGCTTCGAGGCTTGGGAAAATAAACACGTTTGCATCCCCTTGTAAAGGTGAATCTGGTGCCTTACTTTTTGCCACAGATGGAACAAACGCAGCATCGAACTGAAACTCTCCATCGAGCACAAGTGAAGCATCACGGCGCTTGGCCTCAGCCACAGCTTCAACCACTCGTTCCGTTTCCTCCGACTTCGCCGAACCCTTTGTGGAGAAGCTCAACATCGCGATCCGCGGCTCAATATCAAACATCTCAGCTGTCTTCGCGCTTTCAATCGCGATTTCCGCTAAATCATTACTGTCTGGGGCAATATTAATAGCACAATCAGCGAACACGTATTTTTCATCCTCGCGCACCATGATGAACACGCCCGACGTTTTCTTAACGCCTGCTTTTGTTTTAATAATTTGCAAGGCAGGGCGAACCGTATCAGCAGTCGAATGAGCCGCACCACTAACAAGACCGTTTGCCTTGTTTAAATAGACGAGCATCGTGCCGAAATAGTTTTCATCGAGCAGGATCTTGCGCGCTTCTTCCTCAGTCGCTTTGCCCTTGCGGCGTTCGACAAACGCCGCGACAAGCTCGTCCATACCCGCATAGCTCGCCGGGTCATAAATTTCCGCAGCCTCTAACGAAACGCCAACCTCTTTCGCTTTTGCCTGTACCTGTTCAATATTACCAATTAAAATAGGTGTGATTAGGTTTTCCTCAGCCAAACGACCTGCAGCTTTCACAATCCGCTCATCTAATCCTTCTGGAAAAACAATTCTTAAATCACGCCCGGAAACTTTTTGCTTTAAGCCTTCAAATAAATCACTCACGACGAATCCTCCCTTTGTACAATCTATCTTTTTAAGCATACTTTATCAGCTCAAAATTTCAAGCAAGTACATCACATATAGCGTTTTCATCCAAAATGTTTTTGTTTTCAAAAAATTACACTCACAAGTTTACTATTTACTTTTTTTATAAAAATATTCACTTGCCAGGAACCAGAGGTTTATTCATTCGCCTCTTGGTCAAACTATGATATAGTTATAAGCAGAATTATTATTTAGGAGTGATTATAATGAGTGAAGCAGCACAAACGCTTGATGGCTGGTATTGCCTCCATGATTTCCGTACCGTTGATTGGACAACTTGGAAAATGCTTTCCAGCGATGAACGTCAAGCGGCTATCCACGAGTTTTTAAACCTTGTTGAAAAATGGAACGAAACTGGTGCACGTAAAGAAGGCAGCCATGCTTTATATACAATTGTTGGTCAAAAGGCTGATTTTATGATGATGATTCTACGTCCAACAATGGAAGAGCTAAATGCCATTGAAACCGAATTCAATAAAACAAAATTAGCTGAATTCACGATTCCTGCTCATTCCTATGTATCGGTTGTTGAACTAAGCAATTATCTTCCAGCTGGTGAGGATCCCTACCAAAACCCACAAGTCCTTGCACGCCTTTATCCGACACTGCCAAGAACAAAGCATGTTTGCTTCTATCCAATGGATAAGCGCCGCCAAGGCAATGATAATTGGTACATGCTACCGATGGAAGAGCGCCGCAGTATGATGTACAGCCACGGGATGATTGGCCGTACATATGCAGGAAAAGTAAAGCAAATCATCACTGGTTCTGTTGGTTTTGACGACTATGAATGGGGTGTTACTCTGTTCGCGGAGGATGTCCTGCAATTCAAAAAGCTAGTCTATGAAATGCGGTTTGATGAAGTAAGTGCCCGTTTTGGCGAATTCGGTGCTTTCTTTGTCGGCAACCTTTTAGAGGAAGAGCGCGTAGCCAACTTCCTTCATGTATAAACTTTTTCAAGTAAAAATTTGATGCTTTTTTTAAAAATTTCTCAGCCGCAACGTGGCCACTGAAAAAGTCCATCAAACAAAAAAAGGTAGAACTCTCTCAGGTATTTGAGTGCTTCTACCTTTTTTATGTTTTATAAATCTGGACATGCTTATCAATAAAACCATAGAGGTTGCAATTGAAAAAGAAATCCTCAAAAGTAAATCCATCATTATCGATGCCACCCATACAAGAGCCTGATAGTGTATGTCTGTAAAACAGAGCATATGCGATCCGTAAAGTCTGTGCAAACGTTAGAAAAATGCGGTCAACGTTCATCTTTTTGAATGTAGGCCGTCTTTTTGTTTAATCAACTCAACTACAGGAAGCATAACGTAAGCTTTTCAGTGGCCGCACCGCAGCTGGGAGTTTTTTTGCATTTTCTGCCCCTTCCACAAGTCATATATTCGGACTTTCCCTCATAGTTATAAAACAGCGAGTCTTAAGGATTGACCCCATCTGAGAGAAGGGATATTAGTTCCTTCCCGCAGTAACCATTTTGGATTGGGGGCGTATGAATAGGAATGTTGGGCCTTTCGTATTTTTATTTTTAGGAGGGAAAGAGATGAGCCAATATTACAATCCACAAGGGTTTCAACCCTATACTGGAGCAGCCGGACAGCCGGGCGCACAGCCAGTTGCAGGAGGGGGGCAAGGTTTTGTGCCTCCTATGCAGCAAGGAATGCCTCAATTTCCACCAGCCGGAGCTGGTTCGGTTCCCAGGCCACCGGCAGGCGGAAGCCAAATCCCTGGCATGCTGCCAATTGAACAGTCGTATATTGAAAACATCCTTCGTTTAAACAAAGGGAAACTCGTCCACGTCTTTACAACATTCGAAGGCAATAGTCAGTGGAATGCCAAAGAGTTTACCGGGATTATTGAAGCGGCAGGAAGAGATCATGTCATCTTAAGTGATCCCCAAAAAGGAACACGTTATCTTATTCCAATGGTGGCTGTCGACTACATTACCTTTGATGAACAGATCGAGTATGAATATCCATACGGCGGGGCTCCGTCCTTAGGTACTTACCCGCCAAGATAAAGGATGGCGTAATATTATCAAGTGACATTCATTTTTTCCCATAAAAAAAGCATTGGAACATACTCCAATGCTTTTTTGCTGTTAAAATTCTTTAACGGCTGCAACAATCATAAGCACCCATGCTGCTAAAAAGCAAACGCCGCCAATCGGTGTGATGGCACCCAAGACGCCTACCTTCGTCAAGCTTAACAGGTACAAGCTGCCGCTGAATAAAATAATTCCAATCAACATCAACCAACCTGACCAACTAAATAATGAGCTTACCCCAACTTTCCCAAGGAGAAGGCCGATGATTAATATCCCTGTGGCATGGAACATTTGATAGGTAACGCCCGTCTTCCAAATTTCTAAATAATGCGCATCAAGTCTATCTTTTAACGCATGTGCACCGAAGGCTCCAAATGCCACGGCCAAAAAGGCATTTATGGCACCAACAATAATAAATGCTTTCATCTAAATCTCCCCTTTTTAAAAATCAAGTAATGAATCCCCATTGGCTTCGTCGTCCATCTCTAATTTTTTCGCTTGTTGCAGCGACGCAGGCTGCTGAAAAACTTGTTGATTCATGACAGGCTGTTGATAGGCCTGCTGCGCGATAACAGACGGAATCGCAACGGCTGAATTCAATTGCACTTCCGTTTTCACTGCTTGCTTTTCATCCAGTATCAATTCGCATAATATTTTAATAGAGTAGACCTTTTCTCGCAAGCTTTCTTGCTTCGCACTGCCTTGCGCTAGCTTCAATTCTTCTTCTATTTTCGTTAATAATGTTTGGATAGATATATTCACTTTGACAATCCCTCTCTATATCAGTCAATCATCTCATTTTACATGAGTGTGACCCATTTTATAAGAAAAGCGCAAGGCTCCCACCTATCGGCTGAAAAATCAGACTCCACCTCAACGGCCTCGACAAAATTCGCCCGTTCCACGTGAAACAAATCAAAATTTGTCATAATTTGAGCCGAAAACAAATCAGCAACTTAATACGTCTCATAAATAATCGATCCTGTTTGAGAATCATCATAATCACCCAAAGAGTTAATCTCTGATTGAAACAACGAAGAAGATAAAATTCCCTTTACAATCCGAATGAGGGATTCATTTTCAGGAGTTTTTAACATCACTAGGTCGTAACGTTCCGTAATTAACGGAACAAAGTCGATTCCAACCATTTTTGCCACCTTTTCAATGCCTACCCCGACATCTGCTTTGCCGGTCACTACAGCTGAAGCAACACTTAAATGATTCGTCTCTTCGACTTCATAACCACTTATTGTCTTGGAAGAGATTCTATGAATGCTTAGCTGTTCATCAAGCAGGATTCTTGCTCCTGATCCTTTCTCTCGATTGATCATGTAGATGTGTGGTTGACTTAGATCCGTCCAAGTGGTGATGTTTAACGGGTTTCCTTTTTGAACATAAAATCCTGCTTTTCTGGAAACCAGATTGAGTAGAATATAGGGATAACCAGTTAAAATTCTTTTTACATAGGGAAGATTATATTCTCCTGTATCCCCGTCAAACATATGTAGGCTCACGATGTCACAGTCTCCATTATATAAAGAGATGAGGCTGTTTAAGCTTCCTGAATAAGACCTGAGTGTCTTATAGGTGGAACATTTCTCGATATGCTTTCCCAGAATATCTAGGACGATATCTTGTCCGCTAATGACAATGTTATGGGATTCCTTAGTTTCGATTTTGTGAGTATCGACAACAGGAACGGAAGCTATCGGCAATTGAGTAGACTTACTATGCTTTATATAATGGTCTAAATCCTTTGCATCCATCCGCATCTGTCTTCCCACACGGAATACAGGAAGTTCTCCTTTTTTTATCAAATCATAGATGGTTAGCTTCGATACTTTTAACAGCTGCGAAACTTCTTCAATCGTATAGGAAATCTCCTTTGACATGTCCATCCCTCCTCTTTATATTGTATCTCATTACTTTTTAATAAGCATATTCCTTAATAAATTTGTATATTGTGATTTTTTTCATACCATAACTAATTATAACTAGTTATAATTAGTTATACCTAATTAAAAGGAGAGAGATAAATTGAAAAAAAGTTACATATTATTTTTATCGGTAATGATGTTTTTACTTGTCATTACTGGATGCTCTTCGAATGACCAAAGTAAACAGCCGGTAGAGAAAAAACAGCCAGTAGCGGAAAAACAAGAAAACGTCGAATTGACAATTTCAGCAGCAGCAAGTTTGCAAGACGCCTTGACTGAAATTACGGCGAATTTTAATAAAGAACATGGTAATGTGAAAATCAACTATAATTTTGGTGCTTCTGGTGCGTTACAACAACAAATTTCACAAGGTGCACCTGTTGACCTTTTCTTCTCTGCTGCAGAAGATAAATTCGATCAATTAGTAAAAGATGGTCTGATTGAAGAGAAAAATGGCATCGATCTTGTTGGAAATGAATTAGTACTAGTCGTTCCAAAGGACGCTACAAAAGGCATTAAAACGTTTGAAGACCTAACAAAAACGGATAAGATTTCGATTGGTACCCCTGAATCTGTACCAGCGGGTAAATATGCGAAAGAGGTACTTGGAAACTTAAAGATCTGGAGCTCTATTGAAGGAAAAATCGTCTATGCCAAGGATGTTCGCCAAGTGCTTACATATGTAGAAACAGGGAATGTCGATGCAGGTATGGTTTATAAAACAGATGCCCTAACATCTACAAAAGTGGAAATTGCAGCAACAGCTGATGAAAAGACCCATACTCCTATCATCTATCCTGTAGGAATCATCAAAGCTAGTAGCCATCCAAAACAAGCCATGCTATTCTATAATTATCTGCAAAGTAAAGAATCAATGGAAGTTTTTAAAAAATATGGTTTTAAAGGACTGTAAAAATCGAACATGACAGACCACTTTTGGGATCCTGTAATACTATCAATCGAGATTGCGATTGTTTCAGGATGCATTGTTTTGGTTTTAGGGTTATTTATAGGAAAGTTCATGGCCAAGGTAAAATTCAAAGGCAAGGCGATTATTGAAACCATCTTCCTTTTGCCTTTAGTGTTACCACCAACGGTTGTGGGTTTTTTGTTACTTGTCCTCTTTGGAAAACAGAGCCCCATCGGTCAATTAATCGAATGGGTGTTTCATCAGCCAATCATTTTTACTTGGTGGGCAGCCGTTCTTGCTGCTACGATTGTTGCATTTCCCCTCATGTATCAATCGGCGAAGACCGGATTTGAAGAGGTGGATGGAGATGTTGAGGATGCAGCCCGTGTAGATGGGGCGAATAAATTCCAGCTATTCCTATTTGTATCCATTCCACTAGCATTGAAATCCATTATTTCAGGTGGAATTTTAAGTTTTGCCCGAGCGTTAGGTGAATTTGGAGCAACGCTCATGTTCGCTGGGAATATCCCGGGGAAAACCCAAACCACCCCGACAGCCATCTATGTCGCGATTGACTCTGGCAATATGCATATGGCCTGGCTATGGGTCATAAGCATGATTGCTATCTCCTTTCTGATGTTGGTCTGTGTACAGCTGTCGAAGTCTAAAGGGTAACCATGAAACAATCTCCTTTCATGGAGGTAGAACATCCCTTGTTACATGAAAAACCCGTACCAAAATAGGTACGGGTTCCTTTTGTTGTCCAGAGCTCTTAATCGTGCTACCCCATTTTATCCTAAAATCCGCTGATAAATTGACTTAGCATGGGTCAAATCCTTTGTACCATGGATGAGGGCGCGGCCATCTTGAAAAATAACCATCCGCTCTTCGCCCATTTCAACTGACAATAAATAAGGATTTCCATTCACTGTGTAGCCAAGTGAGTTAAGCTGCCCAGCGAGCCTATCAAGGGAAAGCTCCCCTTTAATAGACGGGCGGATTTGCACAGTATCGCGGCCGCACAAGACCGTTGTTTTTGTCATATTTTCATGATCGAGAAACGGATAATTCCGCTCCTCACCGCAGGATAAGCAGCCGGGGAACTTCGCCTTCGACATTTTCATGCTAGTATATTGGTTTCTCCATAAATCAAAGCTGACAAATGAAGTCCGGACCGACTCCCAATCCTCGACTAACATCTTCAATGCTTCAGCTGTTTGATGGGCAATTACCATTTGCACCGCCGGCGAAATAATACCACCCGTATCACAGGTCATCCCCTGTAGTGGAATCGTCCGCAGCAAGCAATTCAAGCACGGTGTTTTCCCGGGAATCATCGAAAAACTCATCCCATAGCTGCCAACACAAGCCCCGTAAATCCATGGAATCTTGTATTTCTGGGAAACATCGTTCATCGCCATCCGCGTTTCAAAGTTATCGGTAGCATCAAGCATGACGTCAACACCCACCACTAGGTCCTCCAGCAATTCAGGCGTCGCATCCCCGATGATTGAAATGATTTTCACATCGGAATTAATGGCCTTCAGGCGTTTTTCTGCCGCAGCCGCCTTTGGGAGCTTCTCAGCAACATCTTCTTCCGTATACAACTGCTGGCGCTGGAGATTACTGGCTTCGACATAATCCCGATCGACAATCGTAAGCTTACCTACTCCAGCTCGGGTCAATACTTCGGCACTCCCTGAGCCAAGGGCACCAGCACCAATAATCAGCACATGTTTTCTGCTAATTTTCGCTTGTCCTTCTTTTCCGATCCCTGGAAAGAGGACTTGTCGTGAATACCGTTCGTTCATACTTTTTCACCTCTAGAATAGAAAACTCGCCCAACATCTAAAGATCAGCCGCCGCTTACTGGCGGGATAAATGCAATCTCATCACCATCACGAATTACTTCATCATTCGATGCAAACTCTTCATTAATTGCCGTCATGATGGTTTCCATTTTGGGCAGGTTATACGTAGCAGATAACTCTACTTTCAGCTCGGCCACTGTTTTCCCGCTAGCATTCACTGTCAGAAACTCTTCACCAACAGCATCGCGCAAATGGGCAAAAAACAATACCTTATTCATGTAAGTCACCTGCCCCGGGCTTACCGCTTGGATAAGCAACTGTCTCGAGCTGATTCCCCATCCACGATTCGCCATCTTCCCAATGCTCTTTCTTCCAAATCGGAACGATTTCCTTAATACGTTCAATCGCATAGCGGTTGGCTTCATAGGCATCGGCACGGTGTGGCGTCGAAACAGCAATGACGACCGCGACATCGGTAATATCTAAGCGGCCGACTCGATGGGTAATGGCGACACATGAGCCTTCCCAGCGCTGTTCAATTTCCGCACCAATTTGCTCGAGCTTTTTCACAGCCATCGCTTCATAGGCTTCATAGATCAAAAATAAGGTTTTCTTGCCATGCGTTAATTCCCGGACGGTACCGATAAAGGTTGTGATGGCACCTGCTTCACGCTGGACCACTTTATCAATCACGGCTTGTATATTAATTGGTTCTTTTGAAATCTCGTAATTCATTTCCTCACCTCAAGCCAAACATTTTGGTTTTGCATTTTCCACCACGACATAACCGCCAATTTTTTCGACCTGCTCTTTGAATTCTGCCGATTGGATAATCTCAATTAACTGTCTGCCGCTTTCACTCTCATAAAACCCTTTCGTCATCAATAAATCATATTCCTCATCAGCGACTGGAACAAAGTCTAAGCGCATTGCTTTTGCTGCCGGATAAATCCCGAGCCCGACACCATTCTTATCACCATTTACTTCTGCTGCTACAGCTAAATGGGTGAACATCTCCCGTTCATAACCAGTGATGTCTTCAGGGGAGAGATTCGCATCCTCAAGCAGCATATCAAATAGAATTCTCGTTCCCGCCCCTTTTTGACGGTTCACAAAGTTCGCCTGCTTTTCCGCCACATCGACAACGGATTCGATGGCGAGCGGGTTGCCCTTTGGTAACAGCCAGCCTTGCTTTCTTTTTAAAAATGGATAGAGAACAACGTCTTGGCTCGCTAATAATTTATTTACATATGAGATATTATATTGCTTTGTACTCGGGTCAAGCAAATGAATACCCGCTACATGGGCCTCTCCTTTTCGAATCGCCATGATTCCAGCCATGCTACCGACATGCGAAGAGACAATTTTCATTTCTGTCCGCTTATCTTTCAGCTGTGACGATAACAGGTCAATCGTCAGATCGTGACTGCCACAAAACACAATCGCCTGTTTGATTTCCTCAAGCGGGCGCAGCAATTCTACTTCGGCAAAATCGCCCTGCTCATATCCGATTACATTGGTCGGTACGATTAGGAGGCCATCTGCTCTGACATACGACATCGTGACCCCCGCATTTCTTGTCAGCGGATTGGCGACAAATTGTCCATTCACATAGCCGATATTCATTCGGACAAAATCCTCCGCACCCATTCCTGAGACAATTCGGCGGCCAAGCTTGACCGTTATTGTTTGCCGGCGCGGTTCAGGGATTTGTAAATACTTGCAAATTAGTGGTCTTAAAAACCATTCGAGGGCCAAATAAGCTGACACGGGATAACCAGGAACGCCAACGACAATTTTCCCCTTTATTTTCCCTAAAATAACGGGTTTGCCAGGCCGTGCGGCGACACCATGGGTAAAGACCTCCCCGATTTCGCCAATTATGTGAACCGTGAAGTCCTTCCGTCCCGCCGAAGAGCCGGCATTGATGACGATGATATCAGATGTCTCCGCCGCTTCTAAAAGCACGGCTTTAATCTTTTCCGGTTCATCCTTGACGATTTTATGAAGCTTCGGTTCCCCGCCCCATTCTTTCACAAAGTTAGCAAATACCGTTCCGTTAAATTCTATAATTTTTCCAGCAGAAAGGGTTGAATTCACTTCAACGAGTTCATTTCCTGTTGGAATAATCGTGACGACTGGCTTTTTCGCGACCGAAATATGGGTTAACTGGGTTGCTAGCAGTACACCTAGATCAGCAGGTCTCAAAATATGTCCTTGCGGAAACATCATTTCCTCTTGAACAATATCTTCGCCAATGGGGCGAATATGCTGCCATGGTGTGGCCGGTTCGATAATTTCGATTGTATCTTCATCAATAAAATCG
Organism: Neobacillus sp.; assembly: GCF_031988165.1. Classification (NCBI taxonomy): domain Bacteria; kingdom Bacillati; phylum Bacillota; class Bacilli; order Caryophanales; family Bacillaceae; genus Neobacillus; species Neobacillus sp. The sequence continues at coordinate 9,159 of NZ_DALZYO010000025.1, read as the reverse complement.
ACATTTTCAATCATAATCACAGCATCAAACGGTGCAGGAATGGCATTTCCTGTGTCCACATGACAGAACTGCTCTCCAAACTTAAGACGTAGCGGGTTTTGCTCGTGAGCACTATACGTACTTTCAGCGATAACAGCAACTCCATCCATCGCCGAGGCATGGTAATGCGGCGTCGAGTTCTGGGCAAAAATTGGCTCAGCCGTTACGCGGCCAAGGGCGTCACTTGTTGGAATCACTTCTTTTTCAAGGGGCAGCCCGAAGGCCTCGAGGATTTCCCGCTTCGCTTCCATTCGGGGCTTGTCCTCTAAATAAATTTTTCGCTTATAGTGTTTGTGATCCATTTATACTCCCCCTTATCTTGAGACAAACACAGGTACGTATTCACCCTGTAAAACTCCTTCTTTTTCAGAAGTAATTTCAACAATACCATCACTTTTTACCAATGTTGTGATCAAACCTGATTTTCCGATAATCGGCTCGGCCCACCACTCGCTGTCTTTTTCAAACAAGCGAACGCGGATATAATCGGACCGCCCTGGTGAGGATGGAATATTTTTGGTCATCCGGGCAAAAATACGCTCCGGTTTATGCTCGATTTCCTCACCCTTTAGCTTTCGTAAAATTCGCTGACCAAAAAGTTGAAAGATAATCATCGCTGAGGCTGGGTGTCCCGGCAGTCCAATCACCGGTTTTCCATTTGCCAATGCCAGAATCGTTGGCTTACCTGGCTTGATAGAGATGCCATGAACAAACACACCAGGATCACCTAAGGATTGAATCACATCCGTTGTATAGTCCTTCGCTCCTACTGAACTACCACCTGAAAGGATTAAACCATCGACTTGATCATAGAGTTCACGGGCTTTTTGCTTAAATTCGTCAAAGTCATCTTTTACAATTCCACCGTATACAACATCGACATTCCATTCATTCGCCAGTCCAGCAATCGTTAAATAGTTAATGTCACGAATTTGTCCTGCTGAAAGGGTTTCAGTTTGATAGGGGACGATTTCATCGCCCGATGACAGATAACCAACCTTCAATTTACGGAAGACGGTCACATGGGTTATTCCTAAAGACGCAAGTGCGCCTAATTCCTGGGGACGAAGCTTCGTTCCCTTATTGAGAAGGATTTCGCCTTCTTTAATATCTTCCCCCGTGCGAATCACATTTTCAGCAGGAGCATTTTGCTTGTACGTATTTAGGAGGCCATCTACATCCTCACAGTGTTCAATCATGATGACTGAGTCGCTGCCTCTAGGAAGCATGCCGCCTGTTGGGATGTAAACGGCCTTACCGTTACTGACAGACACAGTTGGAACCTCGCCCATTTTCACTTCCCCTACTAAGGTTAAAAAGCCGGGCATGGATTCTGAGGAACCATACGTATCCTTTGCACGAACGGCATAGCCATCAACAGTAGAGCGATCAAAGCTTGGTACATTTTCCTTCGCAATCACCGGCTCCGCAAGAATATAGTGAAGGGCTTCTGCTAGCTCTCGCACCTCTGTCTGTTCGATTGCTGGTATGTTCTCCTCGATTAAGGAAAAGGTCTCTTCCACTGTTTTCACTTTGAAAAATTGCATGGTCGCCTCATTCCCCCTTAAAATTCTGCTTCGGCCCACTTTTTGGCATCTTCATACTCATTCGGGTTATTCATATTAAAAAAAACACGTTCAAGATCCATTTGGCTATAGGTCTGCAGGTCGCTTTCTGTCATGTAAAGAACATTTAAGCGGTCAAACAGATGTTTCATGCGCAATCTACCTTCTTCGATACTTCTGGCTGCTTCTCCTGCTATTTTCTTGTGATATACAGCAAATAACGGATGCTGTTTACCATTAATCACAGGAATGACGGCATCGTAATGGCCGCAAGACTCTACAAGGGCCTCGGCAAGTTCCACAGAAACAAACGGCATATCACAGGCGACGATTAAATTCACATCGTAATCAGAGACCATTAAGCCGGCATGAACACCTGCGAGCGGTCCCATTCCCGGATATTGGTCCGAGGTCATTTTCATTCCTAAAAATTCATAGGTCTTAGGTTCATTGGTTACGAGAATTATATCATCAAAGAGCAGTTTAAGTGCATCCCGGGTTCGTTCGATATTGGTTTTCTCGTTTATTTTTAGAAACGCTTTATTCGTTCCCATTCTGCTCGATTTTCCGCCTGCTAAAATAATGGCAGCAGCTTTCATAATAAAACCCCATTCATGGAAATGAACTAAAAATAAGTAGTATACAAACATAATAAAGGCGGTGTGAGCAGAGCTTCACCTATTCAAAATAAAAATGGCATCTTTTCCGCTCAGCTTGGATATCCTGATTGGTTTTTGCAACGCTCCGCCCTTTTACCACAAAAGCACTTTCTTAATTTGTTTGTTTTTTCTCCCCAACCACATTGTAGCTATTCTCCTGGGCAACAAAATCCAAGTGAATGGAGTTTAAATCGAGCAGGGCAGCGGATGGCTGGCTGATATATTGTCTGGTATCGATAATTTTAATATAGCCATTGCACTCATCGCAAACTTGAATTTGCGAGACCGAATCGCCTTCAATCGTTAAAAACTGAACAGTTTTATGATTTTCATTACCGCAATGCGAGCACTCCAGACGTTTTGCATGCCAGTGTGCCAGGCAGCGTGGGCAATGGATGACTTTTTTCCCTTCGTCTTCAAGAGCTGCTAAGCGGACTGGTTCACCGCAAACAGGACAACCAGCACCTGGTACCGCACGATGGATTTCATGTTGAACTTTTTCAGCAGTTAGTTGTAGGTAAGGGCGAAGAGCGGTTTCAGCGAGGAATTGCGGGATCCATTCTTCCAATCCATTTTCTTCTGCAAAGCTGGCAAAATAAAGATGGTTGAAGGCGAAGGCCTCTTCAATCCAATTGATAGCAATTTCCTCATTTAGCAGGCTGGCGATACCCGCAAGCTTTGGCTCAAGCTCAGGAATGCTTTTTATAATAAGCGCATTTATTTCCTCTACCCACTGTAAGAATAGTGAAATTTCAAAGTCAATTGCCGTTAATGCGGCTGCAGGCACCCCTGCCTCCATGGCAGCCTTATCAAGGTTTGGTCTAATGGTTTCCGGATCTAGCTGTAGCTTCCACTGTTCTTGAAGCTTGATGATTTCCTTTTGCAGTTCCTGGTATTCTTTTGAAACAACGGATTTTATCATTGTCGCTACACCTCTTTCGATTATTATAGCTAGCTTTCGCTTTTGTTTATAGAAATGGCTGTCCTGTTACAGACAGCCATTTCCCTTTAATTAACTTTTTTACGTGAAGCCACGGCTGTTTAAGCGCCTTTATTTTTCTTATGTTTTGGATCGTCTAGGTTAGGGAAATTGCCTTTTTTAACTTCTTCTTCATACCATTCTGTGTAGTGATCTTTTGCCCACCAAGCAGGAACCTTACCTGTGACAACACCAGAATATCCTGGTCTTGAGTTTTTATGGACAACACTGAGATAAATGTGTCCGACAATAACCGCAATCGCAAGACCAAAGCCGACGTTATGAAGGAAGTATCCCCACTGGACAACAGCCCGAGGGAAATATTCATGGAACCACATTGGGAACCCAGAGCCAATAATTAAGATAGCGGTGAAAATTTGGATTAACGAGTTAATTTTTTCACCAGCGTTAAAGAATGTTTGTCTTACATGCTTGAAATTTAAACCAAAAAGCTCTTTCACGAATTCACTAAAGAACTGAATATCACGTTTTTTCCAAGTGATCAGCTCTTTCATCCATAGCTTAAAGCCTTTAAAGTCAAAGATGACCCAAATAAATGTCGGTGTACAAAACACGACGGCAAAGATGCGGTGCAGCAGACGGGCATTCGCTGGACCACCTAGAACGGGATACAGCCAGTTAAAGAACTCTGTATACATCGGCAAAGCCGTAATATAAAGGGCAAAGAAAGATATAGCATTGACAGCATGAGCCCAGACAAATGCCTTAGAAAACCGTCTAACTTTCACTTCCGATTTTTGTTGATTACTCATGGCTGTCACCTCCATCTTGCGTCTCGTCATTGAATTTTTTACTGAAAAACTTATTGGCCACAAACGCACCGACAACCGCCATTGTTGTTGCCCCAATCATGGCTTTCCCGATTGGCTGAGCATAATCCTTCCATAAAACAGCAGATGTCGGAACTTTAGGATTTTCAGGCAAACCGTATACGGATGGTTTTTCTGCCAAAACATAAACAGCATGAGTGCCGCCGACGCCTTCAGGGTTATAAACCATCGCATTTGGATAACGGTCCTTAATTTCCTTGACGCGCTTTTCTGCCTTTTGAATCATGGCGTCTTTATCGCCAAATTCCATTGTACCCGTATGGCAAGTCGTTACGCAGGCAGGCTGTAAGCCCTCATCGATTCGGTCTGTACACATGGTGCACTTATGAGCCTTTCTGTATTCCTTACCGTTTTTATCTTTATATTCCTTCAAGGAAATCACTTCAAATGGACAGTTTTGCGTGCAATAGCCGCAGCCGACGCACTTGTCATGATCAATCACAACTGTTCCATATTTCGTATAGGAGATTGCACTTTCAGGGCAGACCTTTTCACAAGCTGCATCGGTACAATGGAAACAGGAAGAATGCCGGAACAGGTACTCTAAATCACCTTTTCCATTCTCATGCTCGACGTATTGCAAGACATTCCATGTATCCGCTGTTGTTTTCGCATGCGATTGAACACTGCCAAGAAACTCCGTTGGCTCAGCCGGTAGGTCATTCCAGTTTTTGCAAGCAACCATACAGGCACGGCAGCCGTCACACTTCGTTACATCAACATATTTCACATATTTCGTCATTAGTCAGCCCTCCTAACATTACAGAGGAATGCTTTATATTCAGGAATCATTGTATTAGCATCCCCAATATGCGGAGTCAGGCGGTTGGCTGTATCTCCGGTAGCGAATCCTTTAAAGCCGAAATGCCATGGCATTCCGATTTGATGTACTTTTTTACCTCTCACGGTAAAAGGCTTATAGCGTTTCGTTACCATTGCATAGGCTTTAATTTCGCCACGCGCTGAGCTAACAATGACTTTGTCTTTGTTCTTAATGCCTATTTCTTTTGCCAGCTCTTCACTCATTTCAATAAACATATGGCCGGCAAGTTCTGAGAGCCACTCTTGGTTCCGTGTCATCGTGCCGGATTGCCAGTGTTCGCTTACGCGGTAGGTTGTCCCTACAATTGGATAGTCCACCTTGAAACCGCGTTTATTGAAGTTTTCTTCAAAAATCACAGTTGCTGGGTTCATTTCCTGTGCTGAAAACGCATTTGGAATTGGACTTTCATATGGCTCATAATGTTCTGGGAACGGACCATCATTTAAGGTTGGTGCAAATAATAATGCTACACCATCTTTATTCATCATAAAGGCACCTGTACCACCTGGTTCTGTTGGTGCTGTTACCGCTTTAAAGTCCGGAACGTCCTTGCCGACCCATTTCTTCTGAGCTGCATCCCACCAGATAACCGCCTTTTCCTTACTCCATGGTTGTCCGCTTGCATCAGCTGAGGCACGGTTGTAGAGAATCCGGCGGTTCATTGGCCATGCATATGACCAGTTCAAATAGTGTTCGCCGCCCGTATCCTTGTTATCGCGGTTCTTGGATTTGTTCTTTCCTTCTTCAGGATAGAAGCCGGAATAAATCCAGTTACCACATGAAGTTGTGCCATCGTCTAATAAGGCACCAAAGTTCGCAATCAACTTACCAGTTTTTAGATCATAGCCATTGATTTCTTTCGCTACTAGATCTATATCTGGTTCTTCACCGTTTCCGTAGTTCCAATCAAGAGCTAAGAACGGTTTGTCTGCTGATTTTGGACTGTTGGCATATAGCTTTTTAAGTTTTAAGGCCATTTCATGGATGATATCTAGGTCTGGTCGTGCTTCGCCTCTTGAATCAATTGCCTTCCAGCGGTATTGCATCCAGCGTGAGCTGTTGGAAATACTGCCTTCTTTTTCAAATGAAGCACTCGCTGGAAGCAGGAATACTTCTGTATTGATTTTTGATGGGTCACTGCCCGCTTCTTTTTGCCAGAAAGCGGAGGTTTCTGTTTCCCAAAGGTCAATCGCTACCATCCACTTCAAGTTGCCAAGTGCTTCTTTTTCTTTACCAGCATTCGGTCCGCCGACAATTGGGTTGGTTCCAAATAGGAAGGCACCGTCAAGCTCGCCCTTGGACATGGCATTAAATAAGTTCATGTGTGAGTAGTTTTTATTTCCCTTTGGTAAAAATTGATAGCCGAATTCATTATCCTTCGTAGCATTCGCGCCGTACCATGATTTCAGTAAGCTGACAACAAATTTTGGCTTATTGCTCCAATAGCCTGTTTTTGGTGTTTCTTTCTCCAAGTAGCCTTTCAATGTGGCATGCTCTGGAACTGATGCTTTTGGTGCACCTAGATAGCCTGTTAGGTTATCAAATAATAAACCAAAGTCTGTTGAGCCTTGAACATTGGATTCGCCGCGCATCGCGTTGATTCCGCCGCCAGGTAAGCCGATGTTTCCTAACAGAAGCTGTAAGATAGCATAGATGCGAACGTTCTGTGAGCCGACGGTATGCTGAGTGGTTCCCATCGCATACAAGATGGTTCCTGCTTTTCCGACCTTACCGGTTTCACAGAAGGTTTTACAAACCTTTAAGTAGTCTTCTTTTGGTGTTCCTGTTACAGTTGTTACTGTTTTTACATCATAACGGGAATAATGTTTTTTCATTAGTTGGAATACAGAACGCGGGTGCTCTAAGGTTTCATCCTTCACCGGCTTGCCATCTTCTGTAGTTTCAATTCCCCATTTTGTTTTATCGTACGCTCTTTTTGCCTCGTCATAGCCTGAGAATAAGCCATCCTTAAAGTCATAGCCCTCTTTGACGATAAAGGCAGCGTTTGTATATTTAGCAACATACTCTTTGTGGATGAGATTGTTTTCAATCGCATAATTAATCATCCCACCGACAAACGGAATATCCGTACCGGAGCGGAGTGCAGCGTAAACATCAGCCTGTGCCGATGTTCTAGTAAAACGCGGGTCAACAGAAACAATTTTACCGCCGTTTTCCTTTGCTTTTGTTAACCATCTAAAGCTAATTGGATGGTTTTCAGCAGGGTTTGCGCCTATGATTAACGCACAATCAGTATGCTGCAGATCATTCCAATGGTTAGTCATTGCTCCACGACCAAATGTAGGTGCCAGACCGGCAACCGTAGAACTATGTCATATTCGTGCCTGGTGTTCTAAATAAGTAACACCAAGCCCTCTCATTAGTTTCGAGAGCAAATAGGTTTCTTCGTTATCAAGTGCCGCCCCGCCAAGGCTGGCAATCTTTTCGGTTTTATTAACGGTAACTCCGTTTTCTACTTCGACGAACGAGTTATCGCGTGTTTCTTTAGTTCGTTTGGCAATGGTATCAAGCATCCATTCCCAATCTTTTTCTTCCCATTTATTGCTTCCTGGTGCACGGTAAAGCGGTTTTGTTAAGCGTTTTTCAGAAGTATATAACTGTCTTAATGTTGTTCCTTTGCTGCATAGCTTACCTTCGTTAATTGGGCTATCCGGATCCCCTTCCGTATAAACCACAGTATTGTTTTTGGTGTGAACGAGGATTCCGCATCCGACACCACAGTAGCAGCAAATGGTTGGTGTTACAGTAGCTTTGGCAATTTTGAATTCTTTTGTTTTCGCATAGGCTTTTTTCTCATTAAAACCCAGTTCGACCACAGCTAGTGTTGCTGCTGTTGCTCCTGATAGCTTTAAAAATTGCCGGCGATTTAAGTTCATTTCAACCATCACTATTCTCCTTCCCAAAAATATTGATTAGAACATCCCTTTTTTCTCTCTAAAAATAATTCCTTACTTTTAAACTCCCCCTTTCAATGCATCTCTGCAGCTAGCTCGATATTTACATCATTTTCAACCCTGCCTGTTGAGGTATAAATCGTGGCCATTTTCCCTCTTAAATAGCCAATTACCTCGATATTTAGGTATTTTGCGAGCTGTACTGCCTGTTTAGTGGCTGCTGTACGTGAACCGATAATAGGAAAGCCAAATTTGGCAGCTTTTGAGAGCATTTCATATGAAACCCGTCCAGTTGTGAGTAAAATTAACCGTTCAGGCTGTAAACAATTTCTAATTGCGTGACCAATGATCTTGTCGACGGCATTGTGACGGCCAATATCTTCGCGAATCGTCATATTGCCCGTTTCATCCACAATACAGGCTCCATGCATCCCGCCTGTCTCTAAATAAAGTGATGAATTTTGAGCAAATTCACTTCGCTTCTTTAAGAGATAACTTAATGGATAGGAATTGCTTGACGCCACTTTGTCAAAATTCTTCACATCTGTCATCGAGAAGAAGGTGACTCCTCTGCCGCAACCCGCAGTGTAATGCTTCTTTTTCGAAAAAACTTGGTCTTCATCAAAATGTGTGCGGAGTGCAACGTTGATGGTGCCCATTTCTTCGTTGATGATGACGGATTCTATATCGCTTGCTTCCTGAATAAATCCTTCAGAAAACAAATAGCCATATGCCCAATCGTCGAGGTCGTATTTTGTCAGTTGAAAAACGGCCATTTCATAACCGTTTATAATCAAGGAAATTGGAAATTCATCCGGACAACCTTTGCGGTTCATGGTTTTCCCTCCCCTAAGGAAATTTTTCCTTATTTAATCATTGTAAAAACAGTACCAATTGCACTCAGCGACATTTGTCACTTTGTCGAAAATTGTAACCTAAATATAGAAGATCTTTTGGTGTTACTTTTTGCTTACTAACAAACTCAAAATGATAAATAACAGGACTTCAATCATTCTTTTTCATATTTGTGTCATATTTTCAACAATTTTGTGAACTCGCAAGTTAATCACTATGTTAATATTATTTAGGTGTCGTTAGAAAGCGATTTCATGCCGTATCTCGCTTTCTTTTATAACCATCGTACTGCTCCCTGTACTTTCCGAAAGTAACATTTATCACTCTATGCGTGTGTAAATAGTATAAATGGGCTATTTGTCATCTTTCTGTCAAAATAAGAAAAGCGCAAGCGCCCGTTAAGCCGCGTATGGACTGGAGCAATTTGACTGAGATAAAGGAAACACGGAGAGCGATAGCGATCCGATGTTGAC
>NZ_DALZYO010000024.1:0-82149 GCF_031988165.1 Neobacillus sp. | reverse complement strand
CGTAGGGAGAAGCGCGAAGTACACTAGCCGCTGGGCGCTGGAGCTGGACAATTCTCGAAGTCGAAAATTTTATACTTTCTTTACTTTTAAGAAAAGCGCAAGGCGCCCACCTATCGGTGTATGGAGCTGGACATTTCTCGAAGTCCAATGTTATAAATTCTTATATAATAAAAAAGGACTTGACAGATTGTCAAAGTCCTTTTTGGAAATTAGTTAACTCATGTTTCATCCTGAATCTCTGCTTTGAAGGAATCGATGCTCTCCCGTCTGCGCTGATTTTTTGCTTCAATTTTCTCGCGTTGCTGTTCACTATCGGTAAATTGCATCGATTCTTCTGCTTTTTCGATATTCTCCGCTGTATCTTGAATCATTGACTGAAGCTTTTCCGCATTATCACTGCGATCATCTGGATTTGGTTTGTTATCATAGGACATGTGTAAAATTCCTCCATCAAAGTGTATTTGGTACAAATATAGTTTGTAACGGTCTAGAAAAAATATCACAGAATATAAGAAATTTTTTACCTCAAAAAAAAAGACCCACTGGCTATATGCCTAGTGGATCTTATATCCATAAATTATTCACCTTTAGTTTGCATTACTTGGACTTGTTTTCCTGATTTATCTTGCATTTGTTTCCCTTTATTTCCACCAAATCCACGAGGCTGTGTCCCGATATGATCTGGTTTATAACGTTTTGTTTTATACCCTGATTCATTACTCATCTCTTAATCCCTCCTTATGTAGATTTTGCCCATAAGTAGAGGGAACCATGATTGGAAAACTTTGTGATTACTCAGCTTTGCCGAGGCGTTTTTCTTCTAAGCGCTGTTCAATCTTTTCCATTGCAGTACGATCTTTTAAAAGTTGTGATTTATTCTCTGAAACAAGTTCTGCAAAGGAACGTTTTCTTGGTTTTCTCATGGGTATCACCTTCCTTATTTCCTATTGTAACAGTTATTATGCCCGGAAACGGTCGCAATTATTACAACTTTTTGAAAATTATATTGTATTTTTATTTTTATAAAAAAACAAGCATGAGTCTCAACTTCCAACCCATGCATGGAAATGAAATTGATTGAGTAGGAAACCCAACATGATAAAGGCGGTTTGTGTAGATCAGAGTATCACTTTATTAATCAGGTAACATGGATATTTTTTTTCGCTATGATTGGATATCCTAATTCATTTTTGCTGTGCGCCGCTTCTTTTCCAAATAAAAAAGACGTTAGAGTAATCCAACGTCTCTCGCTTATTTTAATTTGTTTGTAAGATCCTGCATGTTTTCAAGCTTCATAGAGCCTGTAAATTTATTCTTAATAATACCCTTGCTATCGATAAAATAAGTTGTGGGTATGGATAAAATTTTATAAGTTTCATTTACCTTGTCATCTGCATCAAGAAGGATTGGAAAGGTAATTTTATTTTCGTTAACAAAGCCTTGGACATCTAACTGTGGGTCAATGTTTACCGCTAAAATGACGATATCATCACCGGCTTGTTTGTAAAATTGCTCCATTTCCGGCATTTCTGCCTTACAGGGAGGACACCATGTTGCCCAAAAGTTAAGCATTACTTTTTTTCCTTTTAGACTGGACAGTTTAACAGTCTCTCCTGTCAAAGTCTTTAGTTCAAAATCAGGTGCCTTTGCCCCAATGGCAAGACCTTCATTGTTTGCTGTTGTCTGACTTGTAGTTTCGGGTTTTTCTGTCTGTTTATCCATAGCCTGTACAATCGCTACTGTAAGTAATGTAATTAATACAACAGCAGCAATTACTTTTTTCATCATTCCCCGACCCTCCTTTACTTCATTCAATGTTCTCTGCTATTTCGATTTTACACTATAAACTTAGTTGAAACAAAGAATGGATATGCCGAAACTGTGACAATTGAATGAAATGTAATAAAAACAAATCGATTTTACGTGCTTTTTATTGCAGCTTTTTCAATTCATCCAGGACGTTTTTAGTAACTTTTTCAACTATCAAGTTAACATCGTGTTCTGTTAATGATTGTTCAAGTGGCGGTGTCATTTTCATCGCATGGATTCCCTCAGGAGGAACTGAACCAACAGGCGACACGCCTCGAACTCCCATTTTCGTTTTCATATCAATCAGCGTTTGCACGTGTTCTTTAGATAGTTCTCGGTCTCCATTCAATTGTTTGGCAATCCAACTGATTTTTGCGGTAAATTCTAACGATTCCATTAAATAATAGGCGTGTTCCAAATCTATTCCCCAGGTCAAAGCGCCATGGTTTTCCAATAACACTCCTTGATGGTGATGAACAAATTTCTTAACAGCGTCAGGCACTTCCTGTGTCGAAGGGGTTCCATATTCCGCAATCGGGATCGTTCCGAGATAGACAACTGATTCTGGCAAAATCGCCTGGTCTAAAGAAATTCCAGCAATTGCAAAGGCCGTAGCAAATGGAGGATGGACATGGACAATAGCCTGAATATCCGGCCGCTCTTGATAAACAAGGAGATGCATTTTCATTTCAGAGGTTGGACGGTAATCCCCATCAAGTACGTTTCCTTGTCCATCCACTTTCAGAATCATATCTGGGGTCATAAAACCTTTACTTACACCGGTTGGCGTGATAAGGTATTCATTTTCACTGACTCGAATCGAAATATTTCCGTCATTGGCAGCAACAAATCCCTTGTCATAAATTCTTTTTCCAATATCACAAATTTGTTTTTTATATTTATTTTCTGTCAACATAGGCACCCTGCTTTCCATTCTTACGCTTTAAAAAAGTTTTGGAAGCGCTTCTTGATAATTTCCGGTTAGTATACCCTTTTCAGTAATAATTGCCGTAACAAGCTCATGGGGGGTGACATCAAATGCTGGATTAAAAACCTTTACGCCCTCAGGGGCTGTTCGTTTTCCAAAACCTTCGGTAATTTCCGCCGCCTCTCGTTCCTCAATAGGAATATCAGCACCTGTATTTGTTTTTAAATCAATAGTTGATATTGGTGCAGCAACATAGAAAGGAATTTGATGGGCTTTGGCCAATAAAGCGACTCCGTATGTTCCAATTTTATTGGCTACATCACCGTTAGCAGCCACCCGGTCACAGCCGACGATTACTGCTTGCACCCAGCCCTTTTGCATAACCATCGCCGCCATATTATCAGTTATAAGCGTGACATCAATCCCAGCCTCCATCAGCTCCCAAGCTGTCAAGCGCGCTCCTTGAAGCAGCGGTCTTGTTTCATCGGCATATACCTTGATATTCCAGCCTTTTTCCTTAGCTAAATAAAGGGGAGCTAGTGCAGTTCCATATCTTGCTGTTGCGATCCCACCGGCATTACAATGAGTAAGAATTCCCATGCCATCGGATAAAAGTGTTAATGCTTGCTCGCCAATGGTACGGCAAACATCTTCATCTTCATTTCTGATTGTATGTGCTTCGTTTTCAAGTGCTGCTTTAATTTGAGTGACTGGCCGTTCTTTTTCCATTAGTACTCGCTCGTCCATCCGCTTTAAAGCCCAAAATAAATTAACAGCGGTTGGACGGGATGTTGCTAGATAATCAGCTTGTTTTTTAAAAAATGCATAAAACTCTGCAAAGGAATTTTCAGGGGCATCTTTTATTCCAACAACTAAACCATAAGCCGCTGCAATTCCTATTGCTGGAGCACCACGTACCTTCAATTGTTTAATCGCATCCCAAGCATCTTCAATTTTCGTTATTTCGAGAAATTCGGTTATATTTGGGATTTTGGTTTGATCTAATATTTTTAACACACCGTTTTCATATGAAACAGATTGTAAAAAAGCAATTTCCATATAAAAGCATCTCCTCGTCTACATGAACAAATCTAACAATTAATTTTTCTTCCATTTAATCTTCTACCAATGTAATTTTAACAATATCCATGACATATGCAATACTTTTCATTTTGGCAAAACAGTGTTCTTTATATTAACGCAATTATGTGAAAATTCGATAAGATGAAAGCATGAAATGGAGGGGGATTCGCATGAAGATTCTTGTTTTAGGTGGCAGCCGCTTTTTAGGAAGAACGTTTGTAAAAGAAGCTCTTGCTCAAAACCATGAAGTGACTATTTTTAATCGTGGATTTCAAAATGCGGGGTTAAAAGACGTTGAAATAATTACAGGAAATCGCTTTGGTAACTTAAAGGAGCTTAAAGACCGCTACTGGGATGCTGTTTTAGACACTAGCGGGTTTATTCCCTATACTGTGCAAAATACGACTGACTTTTTAAAGGATCGAGTAAATCATTATACATTTATCTCAAGTATTTCCGTTTATAAAGACTGGGTTCCCGAAAATTTGGATGAGAACTATCCCGTTTTAGAAATGTCGCTCGAAGAAGCAAATGAGCTATCAAAAGATGCTAATGGTCCAATTTATGAACATTATGGGCATTTTAAAGCCTTGTGTGAGCGGATCGCTGAAAAAAATATGCCTGGTCGAGTGTTGAATGTGAGAGTTGGTCAATTAATTGGTCCGAATGATTATACCGACCGTGTTCCATATTGGCTAAATAGAATGGCCAGAGGTGGTAAAGTTTTAGTCCCAGGGAAACCTGAACGTCGGGTCCAGGTTATTGACATTATTGACCTGTCGAGGTGGATACTTAAAATGATGGGAGCTAGGTCTATTGGAACCTTTAATGCAACGGGTCCCGATTATTCTTTAACGATGAAAGAGTTTGTTGATGCATGTATCAAAGTGACAGGGACAGATGTTGAAATTGTTTGGGCGGATGAAACCTTTCTGCTTAAACAAAAGGTTGCTCCTTGGACCGAGATGCCGCTCTGGGTACCTGAGAATTCACCTTTATCTCCTGAACTTGAGGAACCATTGAGAGGTGCCTTTTCCATTAATATTGAAAAAGCCGTACAGAATGGTCTAACATTCAGGCCGCTTGAGGAAAGTTTACAGGGAATTTATGAATGGGAAAAAACTCGTAATCTGTCTGAGGGAGAATGGAAGTCAGGAATGCTTGTTGAAAAAGAGAAAAAACTTCTCACCTTATTGAGCAAGAAGTAAAACAAAAACAGGTCTGATAATCTCGGCGTTGAGGCATGCTAGGTGACCGTACATAGGGTTTTATTTCCTTTACGCTCACCTAGAGTCCTGCTATGGACCGTACTGACAGTTTTACTGCCTATATGGTCATGTAGAGCCCTTCCAAATGATCATTAGCTCCTTTCAGAGGTTTTTCTTTTCTTTAAGTAGATGGTTAAATTCTCTATCTAGCACGAAATATTTTGGGTCCTTTTGATCAATAAGTGAGAGCTCACCAAGAATCGCGGCGATCCTATTTTCAATAATCATAAGTGCTTCTTTCTTATGATCTATATCATTCTTTTTATCTTTATTAAAATACTCCTCAGGTTTCATTTCAAAACGTTTAATACCTTGATTTTGAAAAACAAGTAGTCGGTCACAGAGTTTATTGAGAAAGTAATAATCATGTGAAACGGTAATAATCGTCCCGGAAAACTCTGATAATGTTTTTTCTAGTTGCTCCCTGCTTGGTAAATCGAGATGATTCGTTGGTTCATCTAAAATAAGAACATCGTATTCCTTCATTAACATATCGACTAGCTTTACTCTCGTTCGCTCACCAAGACTTAAAGTCCCTATCGGCTTAGTGATGTGCTGTTCTGTAAGACCTAAATTAGCAAGGTAGGTTCTTGCTTGAAGGATGCTTTCTCTTTCGGTAAACCCTAATGCTTCAATTGCCGTTTTATCTGCTGGTAAATCAGTAACATCCTGACTTAAGTAAGCTATTTTGATTGATTTGCTCTTCCACAGCTCACCATCAAAGAATGGCTCATTACCTATTATCATCTTAAGTAATGTCGTTTTTCCGCAGCCATTTTCACCTAACAGTCCAATTCTCTCTCCGTGATTAATATAGAAATGGGAATCTTGAAATAGTATCCGATCCGCGAATGCTTTTGAAAGCCCCTTCGCCTCAATTATCCGTTTGCCTCTTTTCCCTTGGCTGTCAAATTGGAATCTAACAGCAACTTCCTCAGCAGGCTTTTCAACCTTTTGTTTATCAAGCTCATTCTGTAATCTTGTCATTTTTGATTTCACTTGATTATCACGTTTTTTCGCCTTTACACGATGATATTCTTTAAAGCCGTTTTGCCTTTTTGAAGGACCAGAACCCTTCTTTGTAGACTCACGGTGAGCTTTTTCTGACCAGGACTTTAATTGCTCCATTTGCGATTCAACCATTTCTACTTGTCGCTGCTGGACATTATATTGGTGCCGCTGGTTCGCTAATTTCTGTTGCTTTTCCTCACGATAGTCACTATAGTTACCTGTGTAAAACTGGATATTACTATTTTCTAATTCAAAGATACGATTAACCGTTTTATTTAAGAAATGGCGATCATGCGAGATAATTAAAACAGGGCCATGGAACTTTGCTAACTCAGAGACTAGCCAGTCAATCCCTGTAAAATCTAAATGGTTTGTCGGTTCATCCAAGATTAAGAAATCTGGCTTCGATGACCAAACCATCGATAATGCGAGTTTAAGCTTTTCCCCGCCACTTAAGTGAGACAAACGATTTTCCTTCCAATCATAAACCTTTTTAAGACCTAAACCGCTAGCGTGGAGAAACAACTCATTTTCCTCGATACCTAAAAAGGATTGCTGGAAATGACTAACTTCATAATCAATCGACTGTGAAAGATATCCAATCCGCAAATCTTTTGATTTTTCAATCATTCCCTTATCTGGACTTAATCTTCCGAATATTAAATTGGCAAGTGTCGTTTTCCCTGCACCATTATTGCCGACAAGGCCTATTCGTTCCCCATTTTTTATCTCAAAGTTGATATTGTTTAATACTTTTCTTACATGAAAGCTTTTATCTAAACCTAACCCTTTTACTACAGTCATCAGATTTTTTTGCATAAAAAAACCCCCTTCATGAACCTGAAGCGAGTTCTTATATCGTCAATCATAAACAACCATGAAATATGTTCAACAAATAAACCTATAAAGGTTTGTTTAAATGGTTTATACGATTAGGATATAAAAAAGGATAGACTAATCCTATTCTTCAGGTTCATCATTTTTCGATTATTCGAATCATGTGCTGAAAAATAAGATTATAATTTCATTGGCCTTTTTTTCATTCCTTTTCGTTTAATACTTTTATTTTATTAAAAATCAAAGGTGGTTGTCAATGATTTCCTGAAAATTCACATCTGAATATGGGATATCGTTCTCAATTTTATTCTAATAGCATATTTTCCCCTTTCTAAAAAACACCATGCCTATAAAGACATGGTGTTTTCATTATATATAATTAAGCTTGTAATTTTTCACGAAGAACCATTTGCAAAATACCGCCATGACGGTAGTAATCAATTTCAACTTCAGAATCGAAACGGACAAGAACTTCAAATTCTTTCTTGTTACCAGCTTCGTCCGTAGCAGTCACTTTTAGTAGATCACGTGGTCTAACGTTTTCATCTACTTGGACATCAATGGTTTCTTTCCCTGTTAAACCAAGTGTTTCAGCGCTTTCACCTTCTTTAAATTGAAGTGGAAGAACACCCATTAACACTAGATTTGAACGGTGAATACGCTCAAAGCTCTCAGCTAGAACCGTTTTAATGCCTAAAAGGTTTGTACCTTTTGCTGCCCAGTCACGTGAAGAACCCATTCCGTAATCTTTACCAGCTAGGACAATTAAGCCAGTTCCATTTTCTTTGTACTTCATGCAGGCATCATAGATTGATGTAACTTCACCTGTTGGCCAGTAAGTGGTAAAGCCGCCTTCTGTGCCTGGTGCGATTTGGTTTCGGATCCGAATATTTGCAAATGTGCCACGCATCATGACTTCGTGGTTCCCACGACGTGAACCGTAAGAGTTAAAGTCACGAGGCTGAACGCCTTTTTCTAATAGATATTTTCCGGCAGGAGTATTTTTCCCGATTGCTCCAGCAGGAGAAATATGGTCAGTTGTGACAGAGTCCCCGAACTTACCAACCACACGTAGTCCTGTTAATGGCTCTACTTCACCTGGTTCAGGTGATAAACCTTCAAAGAACGGTGGATTGGCGATATAAGTGGAATCCTCATCCCAAGTATATAATGGTTCATTGCTTGTTTTGATTTCGTTCCAACGCTCGTTGTCGCCGAACACGTTCTCGTATTCTCTACGGAAAAGTTCAGGTGTAACGGTACGTTTTACAACATCATTGACTTCTGCTGTTGATGGCCAAATGTCCTTAAAGAATACGTCATTTCCATCTTTATCTTTCCCGATTGCTTCAGATGCGAAATCTATATTCACTGTACCTGCAAGAGCGTATGCCACAACTAATGGTGGTGAAGCAAGGTAGTTTGCTTTTACAAGAGGATGAATACGTCCTTCAAAGTTACGGTTTCCTGAAAGAACAGATGTAACTAAGAGATCGTTTTCCGCGATAGTTTTTTCGATTTCTTCCTTTAATGGACCAGAGTTACCGATACAGGTTGTACAGCCATAACCAACAAGGTTGAAGCCGATTTGCTCTAGGTATGGAAGCAGCCCTGAATCACGAAGATATCCAGTTACCACTTTAGATCCTGGTGCTAAAGAAGTTTTAACAAATTTAGGAACTTCCATTCCAAGTTCAACAGCTTTTTTCGCAACAAGTCCAGCACCTACTAAAACGTATGGATTAGAAGTGTTTGTACAGCTAGTGATGGAAGCAATCGCAACAGCACCTGTTTTAATTGTCGTTTCATCACCATTGTTGAATTTAACAGCTGCGCTCTTTTCAAGTTCATCAGTCTGTAAGCCGAAACCTTGGTTTCCTTGTGGTGCAGAAACAGCTTTCACGAACTCATCCTTCATTTTTGAAAGAGGAATTAAATCCTGCGGACGCTTTGGACCGGAAAGATTTGCTTCTATCTCTGAAAGCTCAATTTCAATTACATCTGTGTAGACTGGTTCATCTGATGGATTGAAAAATAAGCCGTTTTCTTTACAATATTGTTCAACTACTTTTACCTGATCTTCATCACGGCCTGTTAAACGTAAATAAGCAAGAGATTCATCGTCAATGGCGAAGAATCCACAAGTTGCCCCATATTCAGGAGCCATGTTAGCAATCGTAGCCCGATCTGCAAGTGGAAGTGTAGAAACACCAGGTCCAAAATATTCAACGAATTTCCCTACGACACCATGCTTACGAAGAACTTGCGTTACTTTTAAAGCAAGGTCAGTTGCAGTTGCGCCGTTTGGTAGCACGCCAGTTAATTTAACGCCAACTACTTCAGGAACAGGGAAATATGATGGCTGACCAAGCATTCCAGCTTCAGCTTCAATTCCGCCAACGCCCCAGCCAAGTACGCCAAGTCCGTTAATCATAGTAGTATGAGAGTCAGTACCAACTAATGTATCTGGGTATGCTTCTAATTCACCATCAGTTTCAGCAACGTGAACGACGTCTGCTAAGTACTCAAGGTTTACTTGGTGAACGATACCAGTTGCCGGTGGTACAGCACGGTAGTTATTAAATGATTTTTGCGCCCAGCTTAGGAATTGGTAGCGTTCAGCATTACGTTCGAATTCATAATCCATGTTAATTCTTAATGCATCACCTGTACCGTATTCGTCAACCTGTACGGAGTGGTCGATAACTAAATCAACAGTTTTTTCAGGATTGATTTTGTCTGGATCGCCGCCTAGGTCTGCCATTGCTTTTCTTAAGGAAGCAAGGTCAACTACTGCTGGAACTCCAGTGAAGTCTTGCAGGATAACACGTGATGGCTTAAATGGAACATCCACTTCTTTCAGCTCATCTGTTCCCCATTTTGCTAAGTTTTCAACGTGCTCTTTTGTGATTACTCGTCCATCGTATTGGCGAAGGACAGATTCAAGTAGTACTTTTACGGAATAAGGCAATTTGGATACGTTACCAATGCCTGCCTCTTCCAATGCACTTAAACGGTAATAGTGGTAGCGTTTACCGTTTACTTCAAAGGAAGAATGTGCGTTAAATACGTCATTTTTTACCATGTGTAAAAACCCCCTCATTCGTTATCATAAAAACAAAATTAACGAAAAGTCGAAAAGTTTGAATTTTCCCATCCAGCTTCACTTTTCTCACAATTCTAATCTTAATACAACCCACAATATAAGTAAATAACAAGAAAGTTATTGCGTTTGATAAGTTTTTCTTATGTTTTTTATGTATAGCGCTCTCAATATATAGAAAATCTTATCATTGCTAATGTCTTTTTCCTTACGTTAAGTTGGTTGTCTTTCTTTATTATTATGTCAAAAAAACGATTCTTTGTCATTTTTTTAGGTACAAATGGAAATATTAACAACTAAGGGGGTGAATTGAATGGCAAAAAAACAGAAGGCGAACCATGTCATACCTGGAGCAAATGCTGCCAAAGCTCAAGGGCAGGGAGCTGGATTCAATGAGGAAATGGCAAATGAACCTTTAACTGTCAAAGAGCGAATGAACAATAAAAAGCGAAAAAAGTATCAATAATAGCAGGAGGGGGTGACCTCCTGCTTTCCTTATTCGGTCATATTTACCTCTGTAACCATATTTTTAAGGTCCTGTTGGAAACGTTCTAACTGAGATCTTTGGTGTTCTGATGCTACCTCAAGTGCATTCGCTATCTGCTGATATGCTTCATTTACTTCGTTCTTTAAATGCTTAAGCTGATGCCCGTAGCTGGCACTATCACTGACAATTGTTTCAAAAAGCCCTTGTGCTTCCTCATATCCTTGCTGTGCTGCCTGAAAAGCCTGCTGTTTGTCCTTATTGTAAGGATATTTTTGCATAAATGTTTCACTCCTTCATTTAATATACCCTTTAAATTGCTCAGAACTAGAAAAAATATTCAGCATAAAAAGATTTATTGATTGCATCCTAAATGTTGAGGAGGGATAAAAATGAACAAAAACGACGGAAAAGATATGCGTAAAAATGCTCCTAAGCAATCAGGACAGCCAGAACCGATGAGCGGTTCTCACAAAGTTAAGAATCGCAATCACACCCGGGCTAAACACAACTCACATCATGATATGTAATAAAGCAGCTCCAACCTTTAGGCTGGAGCTGCTAGAATTAAATCCTCTCAAGGTTCACATGGATTAACGAATCAAGTATATGATTTTCTTCTTCTGGAGTTACCGTCCTGAGATCAATAATATACTCATCTTTTTGGATGCGCGCGATAATAGCCGGTTTCGATTCTGTACGTAATTTCCTGCTTAGCTGTACCGCCGTTAACGAATCATGTTTTAACGCTATAACCTTTGTTGGCAGCACGACATCAGGCATCGTTCCCCCACCCACTTGGCTTGAATCAGGAACTATATTCACTTGATAGCTGTTTGTTTTTTGTAACAAGTTTGCAACGAAAACTCTCGACCTTTCGTCTAATTCATTAATAGAAACTAATAAATCACGTACGGTAGGGATATTCCGTATCGCGTTTTCGCCGCGGGCATAGTCGATTAACGTTCCTTCAAGTGCAGCTAAGGTCATCTTATCGACGCGGACCACTCTTGCTAACTGATGTTTTTTCAACAGGTCAATGATTTCTTTTTTTCCAGCGATAATTCCTGCTTGTGGACCGCCGAGGAGCTTGTCACCACTAAAGGTAATAACGTCTGCTCCCATTTCTATAACCTCTTTCACGACTGGTTCTTCACCAATTCCATGCCTTCTAAAGTCGTATAGGGCACCGCTTCCGAGGTCTTCATAAAAAATGACATCATCGAGCTTTTGGGTTAAATCAATAAGTTCTTCTGTTTCAACAGATTTTGTGAAACCGATGACCTTAAAATTACTGGTATGGACCTTCATGACAATCGCAGTTTCTGGGGTCACTGCTTTCTCATAATCGTACAGATGTGTTTTATTGGTTGTTCCCACTTCTATAAGTGATGCACCGCTTTCCTCCATAATGGAAGAGATACGAAAAGACCCGCCGATTTCAACAAGCTGCCCCCTTGATACAATGACCTCTTTATTTTTAGCAAATGCCCTTAAAACAAGGTAAACCGCAGACGCATTATTATTGACAACCATGGCAGCCTCGGCACCGGTGATTTCTTTAATTAATGCTTCTACATGACTATGTCTTGAACCGCGTTCCCCTTCATTTAGCTTATATTCAAGGTTCGAATAGTTTCGTGCCGTTTCAACCACATGATTAATGGCATTTTCACTTAACCTAGCCCTACCCAGATTGGTATGTAAAATCGTTCCCGTCGCATTAATTACTTTTTCAATCGTATAGGAAAACTGTTTTTTCAAATTAGCTTTTAACATCAAAAATAAATCTTCAATAAAATGGTTTGTACCAGGAACACTACCTGTCCATTTATCATTTATGATTGCATCCCTAATATGATCAACCACTTCTTTTAACTGCTTGGTTAGCTGTGTATGATCAAGATTACTCTCTTCTAGTAAAGACAAAAATGTACCATGATTTTGAAGTTCATGGACAGCTGGAATTGAACGTAGCCATTCTTTCACAAGCAAAAACTCCTTCACTAATCCTTCTTTTGCCCCATTATATCATATCAGTTTCACGTTTTATGTCTGAATGAATAAAATGAAACGTGCAAGGGGGATTGAATATGATAAAAAAGAAACCGCTTCAAAACCAGACTTTTGATTTTGATTTAGTGGAAAAGTGGTTAGAGGACTATTTTCTCGATCCGCTCACAGCCTATAATGATCTGACTCAATTTCAAATTGATCTTTATGAGACAGAAAAGGAATGGATTGTTGAAGCCATTCTAAGTGAGTTTGAGGCATCGGAAATAAAGGTATATATAGAAGAAAAAAAATTAATAATTTCAGCTTCAAAATCCTCCCCTTCCCCAAAGGATCAGAAACGGATTCGTTCAATTGATTTCCCCTTTCAGATAATTAAACAAGACGTAACCGCAACTTTTTTAAATGGAATTCTAGAGGTGTTTATTTCAAAGACAGAAAAGGGATTAGGAACAAATAGATTTATTACGCTTCCTTAAAGTTAATTATGATACATTTTTTTCTTAGTCGGTTTACATAACAATATTATTGAAAACATTAATGCCTCATAACCTAAATCGGTATGAGGCTTTATCTTATTTTGAAGAAATAATTTCAATCATTTCTTCTGTATTCGGAAAAATGCCTGTGTCAAGCTTAGAGTATATTTTCTCCCCATTAACTGTCACTTCGAACGCGCCCCCTGAACAAGGAATCAGCTCTAACTTTTGAATATTTCGATAAAAATGGTTAAATAACTCCTCTGCGAAACTCGCAGCCTTTGATGAATAGTTTCATTGCATGCAAAATTCGACAATTATATGGTAGGTCTTCATAAATATCCTCCTAAAAAAGTCCTTTTCTACACCGTGATAGTAAAAACATTTTATCCTATCCCCCTCTTGTTCAGCAAATATTCTGCACGATTAGTGCGGATTTATTCTGGAAGAGTTATACTAATAAAATGGAGGTGGACATGTTGAGTGAAAAAGAAAAAATTCGCCTGACCTCATTATCTACAAAAGCTGGTTGAGGCTGCAAAATTGGTCCAGAGGACCTGGCGCAAGTATTGCGCTTATTACCAAAACAAGAACCTGTTCCTGAATTAATAGTGGGACTTGATACATCAGATGATGCTGGGGTTTATCGTTTAACCGATTCCATAGCACTAATCCAAACCGTTGACTACTTTACCCCAATCGTGGATGATCCATATATGTTTGGCCAAATTACAGCGGCAAACGCATTAAGTGATGTCTATGCCATGGGTGGCGAACCGAAAACTGTATTAAATATTGTTGGTTACCCCATAAAGAAACTCGGAGCGGAAATGCTTTCCGAAATACTACGCGGTGCAGCGGATAAAGTAAAAGAAGCGGGTGCGATTACTGTTGGCGGTCATTCAATAGATGATCAAGAACCTAAATTTGGACTTTCCGTAACAGGAATTGTTCATCCCGATAAAGTATGGAAAAATGTTGGTGCAGAACCAGGGGATGTTCTTGTATTGACTAAACCAATTGGTGTGGGCATCCTGACAACCGGGATCAAAAGAAGTGTAGTAACACCAGAGCAGGAGCAAATCGTAACCGAAACGATGGCAATGCTGAATAAAACAGCAGCAGAGGTGCTAACTAATTATCATCCTCATTCTGTCACAGATGTAACCGGATTTGGCTTGCTTGGACATGGTAGTGAAATGGCCCGTGGTAGTGGGGTGAGCTTTGAAATTTCATTGAGCAAAGTACCAATTCTAGAAGGAACATTTGATTTAGCCAAAAATGGCGTGGTTCCAGGAGGGTCTAAGTCCAACCATAATTGGTTACGGGATGACGTTGCCTATGAGGACGATATTCTTCCAGAAGAACAACTTGTCCTTTGTGATGCGATTACCTCGGGAGGACTCCTTGTATCGCTTAGTGAAGAGGAAGCCGGTAATTATGTAGACCGATTACAATCTAATGGATTAGTCTATACCTCAATCATTGGACGCGTTACCGAGAAAAAAGAGAAACTTATATATGTAAAAAGATAAACAGCGAAGCTATAGCGGCTTTGCTGTTCCTTTTTTTAAGGCGTTTTTTTCAAAGATGGTTGCTTTTTTTGAAATGTAAGGACGATCTGACCATTACCCTTCAACTCGCTGATATATCACAAAAGTCGCTGATAAAAGTTACATAGTCGCTGATAAACCATTTCAACTCGCCGATAAAGCGTAGAACCCCTTCTACATCGACCTTTTCAACAATTCCCACCCCAAAAGCCTAAGTAGAAGCCCTCTACATCGACCTTTCCACAGATTTCCACCCCGTAAGCCCAAGTTGAACCCCTCTACATCGACTTTTTCACAGATTTCCACCCCGAAAGTCTACCTAGAACACCTCTACATCGACTTTTTCACAGATTTCCACCCCAAAAGCCTAAGTAGAACCCCTCTACATCGGCCTTTTCACAAATTTCCACCGCCAAAGCCTAAGTAAAACCCCGCTACATCGACTTTTTCACAGATTTCCACCCCGTAAGCCCAAGTTGAACCCCTCTACATCGACTTTTTCACAAATCCTCCCCCCTTAAAGGTGCATTAGAAAATAATAGTAGGATGAACATGAAAAAATCCTGAACCATTTTGGTCCAGGATTCATCCAATTATAGTTTCTGACGGAGTTTTTCAAGCATATCCTTCGTCATTCGATCTAAATTATACTCGAATTTAAAGCCCCATTCCTCTTTTGCCGCACGAGCATCAATTGAATTTGGCCAGCTATCGGCAATTTTTTGACGAGCAGGATCAACATCATAGGATATTTCAAATCCTGGAACATACTTCGCGATACTCGCAGCAATTTCTTCTGGATCAAAGCTCATCGCTGTGACATTAAAAGAATTCCGGTGCTGCAATTTGGCTGAATCGGCCTCCATTAAATCAACGATGGCATTCAAAGCATCCGGCATGTACATCATATCCATGTAGGTGCCTTTATCAATGTACGAGGCATATTTGCCATTCTTGACAGCTTCATAGTAAATTTCAACAGCATAATCCGTAGTTCCACCGCCTGGCAGTGCAACATAGGAGATTAAGCCTGGGAACCGTAATCCTCGAGTGTCGACGTCAAACTTATGGAAATAGTAGTCAGCCAATAATTCCCCCGCTACCTTGTTGACTCCGTACATAGTGGTTGGACGCATAATCGTGTCCTGTGGAGTCTGATCCTTTGGAGTTGATGGACCAAAGGCGCCGATAGAGCTTGGAGTGAAAAATTGCGCATTTAACTCTCTAGCTGTTTCAAGTCCATTCATCAGTCCACCCATATTTAAATTCCAGGCAAATACGGGCTTTGCTTCGGCTGTTGCCGAAAGAAGCGCGGCTAAATGCATGACTGTATCAACATTGTATTTTTTGGCTGTCTCCACCATTTGGTTTAAATCAGTCACATCTACTGTTTCAAACGGACCACTTAGCGCTGCTTCACTGTTATTCTTTTTTATATCTGTTGCAATAACATTATCTGTGCCATAGATGTCTCTTAGCTTTAAGGTTAATTCAGATCCAATTTGCCCTAAAGCTCCTGTGATTAATATACGTTTCATCGTTTCTCCGTCCTCTTCACTTATGCTAAATAATTCTGGCTTTCTTTATAGGGGTGTTAGCTTATCGTCCAGAATGTCTCTGCTTATTGATTAAATAACGCCCATTTCCTTGCCGACTTTTTCGTAAATCGCAATGGCTTGATCAAGCATTTCTTTTGTATGTGCAGCTGTTGGCATATTACGAACACGTCCAGTCCCTTGTGGAACGGTTGGGAATACAATCGCCTTCGCGTATACCCCCTCTTCATTCAAACGTTTGCTAAATTGCTGGGTTAAGGATTCGTCACCAATGATACATGGAGTAATCGGTGTTTCACTATTGCCGATATTAAAACCTAAATCCTTTAAGCCTTTTTTCAGATAGTTGCCATTATCCCATAATTTTTTGTTAAGCTCTGTACTTTCCATCAAAATCTCGATAGACTTCTTGCTTGCTGCCACATCTGCTGGTGTTAACGATGTTGAGAAAAGGAACGGGCGGCTGCGGACTTTTAACCAGTCAATTAAATTTTTCTTTCCTGCAACATAGCCACCAACTACACCAATTGCTTTTGAGAGCGTTCCGATTTGGAAATCAATTTTATCAGAAAGCCCGAAATGCTTAACGGTCCCAGCTCCATCACCAAGAACACCGGAGCCATGGGCATCATCAACATATGTAATTAAATCAAATTCCTCAGCAATCTTGACGATTTCCGGTAGTAACGCGATATCCCCATCCATTGAAAATACGCCATCGGTAATTACCATTATCTTATTGTAAAGACCGGACTCTTTTGCTTCTTTTGCTTTTGCACGTAAATCTTCCATATCGGAGTGATTGACACGGATGATTTTTGCTTTTGATAGCCTGCAACCGTCGATAATCGATGCATGGTTTAATTCATCAGATAAAATGGCATCATTTTTATCCATTACTGCTGAAATGGCCGCCATGTTACAATTAAAACCTGATTGGTACGCAATGGCTGCTTCGGTATGTTTGAATTCAGCTAATTTCTCTTCTAATTCGACATGAAGCTTGAGGGTACCATTGATGGTGCGAACAGCACCTGCACCCACACCATATTTTTCAATGGCGTCAGTAGCTGCTTTTTTTAGACGATCATCGGTGGCAAGTCCTAAATAGTTATTGGAAGATAAATTGACTAGTTCTCTGCCATTAATCTTAATAACTGGTCCATTTGCGCTTTCTAGCGGATCGATGACATTATAAAGACCTTTGCCCTTTAAATCTTCAAGATTTTCATTTAAAAAATTTTCCAATATGTTACTGGACACGTTCATATTCCCCCTTAATTCGTCTTAACCTGGTAATGTCGTTTTAAAAGAAACATTTGTCCTTGGTACGCGGACACTCGAATTCTAATTAAACGGCAGTACAGTAGGATTCTCAAAGTATACTTTATCATATATTTTCAAAATTGTTCATACCTCGTGGACAAAGTGATGAAAAATATTTTTCTTCATTCTTAGATTACCCAATTCGAAATTAGGATATTTGCTAAAAAGAGCTAGTTGAATAATGATATGAATTGAATTACTATTCTTTAAATGAAAAAACGGTATAATAAATTATACTCTGAAAGAGAAAAGAAAGGATGTCGCTCGTGTCGTTTATATATTCGCTTCTTTATACCACCATCATCGGTGCAATATTCGTATACTTGTTAATTTTTACATATGATTTGTTATATGGTGAAAAACAAGATAAACAAATAAAAAAAATCCAAAAATATTTTCGGAATGAAACAATTAATAAGATTGATCAGATAGAACATGAGCCCAAAAAACACACAATTTATCAGATTCAAACAGAGAAGGAAACAAAACGGGTAAAAATAAAGCCAGGCTATAAAGTCATTAAATTAGTTCCAAAACAGAAAAAATAACGAACCAATCCTCATATGGGAAGTGGTTCGTTATTTTTTCAAAATGATTTTTTCAGCTAGTCATGCAGCATGCAGACACTCAATTAGTTCACGTTAACTGAGCTAAATTTTGCTGCATGATGATTGATCTTTTCCAGTGCCTCCTGATACTCATGTTCCAAACGGTTAACAATATCAGCAGTAGTTTCAATCCGGTCAATAGCCCCGACACCATGGCCGGCGGACCAAATATCTCGCCAGGCCTTTGCATTTGTTTCTTTTTGCATATTATCAAAATTCACTTGATCCTTTTTTACCAATTGATTAGGGTCAAGTCCCGCTTTTACAATACTAGGCTTTAACATATTGCACATGATACCTGAGAAAGCATCTGTTAAAACAATGTCTTCTTGTGTTGCCTCAACTAACATTTCGCGATATTCATCATTTGCCATGCTTTCAGTGGCTACAATAAATCGTGTTCCCATATAGGCAAAATCTGCTCCGGCGGCTTGTGCTGCTAGTATTCCCTTACCCGTTGAGATGGAACCTGCAAGGATGATGATTCCATCCCAGAAAGTCCGGACCATATCAACAAATGCAAAGCTATTGATTTGGCCGGCATGGCCCCCGGCACCGTTGGCTACTAAAATTAACCCATCGACACCAGCTGCTGCCGCTTTCTTTGCAAATTTCAAGTCACTGACATCTGAAAAAACAAGGCCTCCATACTCATGAACAATATCAACAACATGTTTTGGACTACCTAATGAAGTGATCACTAACTGTGGCTTGTGTTTCTTAATTAACTCTAATTCATCTTGAAGGCGGCTGTAAGAGCTATGTACAACCATATTCATTGCCCACGGAGCTATTTTCTGGTTTGAATCTTTTGCTCGAGCTGCCTCAAGCTCAGCATTCAAATGTCCCATCCATTGATCAAGAACCTCAATTGGTCTGGCATTGGGGGCAGGAAAAGAACCTATGACCCCGTTCAAGCAGCAATGTTTAACTAACTCAGTGCCTGACACCAGAAACATTGGGGCAACAATAACGGGCATTTTCAATTGACTATACCAATGATCAGGAATCGACTTCTTCATAATCTCTCACCTCGTGGTTTAGAATTTTCTGAATACACTATACTCTTTAATAGTAACTGAAAATGAATGAACATTCAATCATTTTCATAAACTGTAATAAGTGGTAATAGGTATGTTTCCATTTACGCAAAAAGTACATTATTCATAATTTAACGTTTCAGAGAATTTATATCGGCTTGGTCAATCAACTTCTAAAAATAAATCAAACGAAATTTCAATTGGGAAAGTTATCAACCCAACCCAAACTTCACAAAGCTTAAATGCATTTTAATCTATTTATGTAAAAAATCAGACAGGACTATTCTAAACACTATCTGATTTCGTCTAGTAAACTAGCTACACTTTGTTGGAATGGAGTAACAAAATTAAAAGTTTTCGTGGGGGCAGAACCAGTGATCGTTTTTGTTATCGATATTGGAGCAACTGTAACAGCTCCACCAAAGTTGACAGTTCCTCCAGAAATGGTCCCAATCGAAATACCATCTTTATTGACCACCAAATGATCCACTCCTTCCATTCATTTTTAACATTATATGTACAAGCTTTTAAGCATGATTAAACATATTCATTAATCCAATGAAAAATTACGCCAACGAACCCGTAACTGAGATACAATTTTTCCGCACCAATATTCTCAGGATTGTACCCAACAATAATTTCCTTGCACTCAACCTTTGAAGATGAAAAGGGCATTTCCAATTAATTTACAGTATTTTTCTCGTTAAAAATCTAGTCGAAACCTCGAAAATCTAGTATGATGTAATAATGTATTAATTCTTGAACAAAGCGAGGATTACGATAAAAATGAGCTTATTAAATGTTGAAAATTTAAGTCATACTTTCGGAGACCGTACTTTATTTAAAGATGTTTCCTTTCGATTATTAGCTGAGGACCATGTTGGACTAGTCGGTGCCAATGGCGTTGGAAAGTCTACTTTAATGAATATTATTACAGGGCAATTAATTCATGATAGTGGCCGTGTGGAATGGACACCTAGTGTTCATTACGGCTATTTAGATCAGCACACTGTATTAACACCTGGGAAAACGATGCGAGATGTGCTGCGTGATGCCTTCCTTCCACTTTTTGAAAAAGAAAATGAGTTAAATGAAGTAACAGCACAAATGGCTGATGCTACACCAGAAGAGCTTGAAGTTCTTTTAGAAAAAATGGGTGAAATTCAAGACGCATTGGATGCTGGAGGCTTCTATTCTTTAGATATCAAAATTGAAGAAGCTGCGCGGGGCTTAGGGCTTGATGCAATCGGCTTAGACCGTGACGTCGCAGCCCTTAGCGGTGGACAGCGAACAAAGGTCCTTCTTGCAAAGCTTCTATTGGAACAACCAAAAGTTTTATTACTCGATGAGCCGACAAACTATTTGGATGTTGAGCATATTCGTTGGTTAACCTCTTATTTAAAAGATTACCCATATGCATTTATTCTGATTTCCCACGATACGGAATTTATGAATCCTGTATCCAATGTTATTTTTCAATTGGAATTTTCTAAGTTGACCCGCTATACGGCAAGCTATGAAAAATTCCTGGAACTCGCGGAAATCAATAAGAATCAGCATATTAATGCCTATGAAAAACAAATGGAATTCATCAAAAAACAAGAAGATTTTATTGCAAAAAATAAAGCAAGGTACTCCACTACGGGTCGGGCGAAGAGCCGTCAAAAGCAATTAGATCGGATGGAACGGATTGACCGTCCAGAAACGGCGATGAAGCCTACCTTCGGTTTCAAAGAATCACGCAGCAGCAGTCGCTATGTTTTTGAAGCAAATGATTTGGAAATTGGTTATTCACATCCACTTCTGCCGAAAATGAATATGACATTAGAGCGCGGCGAAAAAGTCGCGATTATCGGTTGTAATGGTGTAGGTAAATCAACTCTACTTAAAACAATGCTTGGTAAAATAGATCCTTTACATGGTAAGGTTGAGCGCGGTGATTTCCTCTTCCCTTCTTATTTTGAACAAGAGGTAAAAGCAGGAAATATTACCCCAATTGATGATGTCTGGAATGCCTTTCCATCCATGGATCAGCATCAAGTCCGTGCTGCTCTTGCCCGCTGTGGATTGAAGAATGAGCACATTTCACGTCCAATGAATCAGCTAAGTGGTGGCGAGCAGGCGAAGGTTCGTCTTTGTAAGCTAATGATGACGGAAAGTAACTGGATTTTATTCGATGAGCCGACAAATCACCTTGATATAGATGCAAAGGCAGAATTGCAACGTGCTCTTAAAGAATACAAAGGAACCGTTGTCCTTGTCTGCCACGAACCAGACTTTTATGAGGATTGGGTCACAAAAGTATGGAATGTCGAAGAATGGTCACAACAAACCGTATAGAAACTGGACTTTAAACCCCTGAAGCACCTATGGTAGAAGCCAGCAAACAGGCATTGCTGGCTTCTACCATTAATTGTTCTTCCTCTATTTTCAGAATATTTTGATCTGCGATAATGATATCTCCTGATGAAGGGGTATCAATGGTGGAAAAAATATTTAGTAAGGTTGATTTACCAGCCCCCGAAGGCCCCAAGATTCCAATAAATTCACCTTCTTTTATTTCCAAATCAATATCTTCTAACGCTCTATATAGATTTCCCTTAGAACCAAATACCTTTTGGACATTTTTTGCTTGTAAGATTGTTTTCATCAGTTATCCTCCTCGTATATCTACAAAGGTGATTATAATCCCTGAACCTTACACCATTTTAATGTAAACCTTACATGAACCTTAAAAAACAGCAAACCTTAAATAGAATTTGCTGTTTGGAAGATATTTGTTTTATTGATAATAAATCCGCAACAAGAAGACCCACCTTTTTTATAAAAATGGTAATGGTAGGATAAATAATGAAGTAATATTAACAAACCAGTAATTTGTAATACATATGTTTTAAGGACATGCATAAAATGGGTTACAGGATATTTTGGTATAAAGGAGCCTGATTATGAAAATAAAAATCTTTTCAAGTGTTTTTTTTCTTTTAGTTACCTTAGGTTTTGTAGCTTATCTTGATTCACCGTACTCATTTTTGAATATAAAATATGCCTATACAGCCGATCAACCGGTTATCGCCCAACCTGTTAATGTTGAGCCATCCAGTGATATTCCTGAATTGGAAGAAAAACTAGAGAAGCGTGAAAGAGTCGCTGGTTATATCGTAGAGACATATGAGGAATACGAAGTCTATAAAGATAAAGATGGAAAGGTAATAAAAAGTGAGCCTACTGGAAAAACAGATACACTTAGATATTGGGACTACAATAATAAAGACCGCTAAATGGGGTACCGTCAGATAATTGAGGCTTTTTCCGACGGTACCCCTATTAGGAAAAAAGATAGGAATCTAAAAATTTTTAAGGATGCGTGGATGATAAAAAAATTAGATTCGTAACGTTTATTTGATAAGTGCATAATTTATTTTAAACAAAATATGTAGTTAGGGGTGCGGATATGGGTGTGATTAGAACAGATGAGTGGTTACACGATTCATATCATGAACCAATTGAAATATGTGAAAAGTTAAAAGTACACTTTAAGGGTGCCCTAGCTTCCGAAATCTACGAATACTTAACTCTACATGGAATGTATCATCCTCTTAGGAACGGAAACGAGGAAGTGAAAAAGTTACAAATAAATAAAGTATGGGAAATTGTGGAGGAAGAAAAACTACGACTTCAAGAAGTGTGGGTAGGACCAAATATCCCCATTTTTATATTTCCATCAGATAAGAACAACCGAAAATTAAAACAGGACTTTAACGGAAAATCAGGTTTGGCCTTCAAGGATAAACTATTTTTATTTATTTCAGAGGATAACACAGAAAAGGAAATAAGGGCTTTGTTTACACATGAGTATAACCATGTTTGTCGGTTATCAAAGTTTCAAAAAAACGAAGAGGATTACGTATTGCTGGACACAATCATTTTAGAAGGATTAGCTGAAAATGCCGTACGTGAAAGAATGGGTGACGAATTCTTAGCTACTTGGACCTCGTATTATTCCAATGAAGAGCTAAATAAAATGTGGAAAAACATAGTGCTCCCAAATAAAAATGTTCTAAAAAATGACCTAAAGCATCAAAACATCTTGTATGGATTACGTTTCTATCCGAAAATGTTAGGGTATTGTGTTGGGTATTACTTGGTTAAGAATTATCTTGAAGCAACGAACAAAAAAAGTAAGGATCTACTAAATATCCATACAGATACCATTACTCAAATTATGTAAAAGTAGTATGAAACGAAAAAAACAGAAGAAAAAAAATTCTCCTCTGTTTTTTTGGATCAAGAAATATTCAAATTATCGTTTGTTGATCACTTTGAATGGAGTATATCTGAGTCCGACTCTATCGCCTAGCTCATCGAGGCGCCAAGAAGACTAAGGAGCCACCTCCCTACAGTTTTTCTCATTCTTGTTGGAGATGAACAAGGTTCTTGTGATTTATGCTTTTAACTCATTTAACATTTCAATATAATAAAATTGAACTAAAAAAAGAATAGAGATAGTACAGCTAATGAAGCAATAGTACCAAGCGCGATTCCAGCGCCGAAACCCCAGCCCCCCCAGCCCCAACCGCCATAACCAAAACCACCTAGGTTTCTAGGTCGTCCCAATGGTTGAAGATAAACTCTGTTGTTGGCAACACGATGAATGATTCCCCTATGAATTCTCCCGTCATGGGTTCTGATTTCAACTGCTCTACCCATATGTCTATGACACAATCCATGAAAATGTTCAACTGACATTTTTTCACCCCCAATTACTTATGAACCATACGACATTATACGTATTGAAATAAATATCGTAATGGACAAGTGTAATAGGGTATTAGTGGAAATTTAAAACCTCCGATTTAATTTTTCGATTTGCATAGAGCCCAAATACGCTCTATGTCATTCAATTTATGATGCTACTGGGACTAAATGGATGGGTATCCTATTATGTGAAGTATTCCAATTTTGCATTCGGAAAAAATTTCTCCAAGTAGCTGAAAAGGCGATTTTTCAGATCCTCTTCTTCCTCTTTCTGATAAATGTACTTTCCAATTCCATATTTCCCCCATTTATATCTTCTCTTCTCTTCATCTAATTCTAATTTTGTCATGGGATAGTTTTTTTCGATTACTTTCTTAGCTGGCTTTGTAAACCGATGTTGAATAAACTCAAATGTTAAATCCTTTTTGGCTTCAAGAGGCAATTCCGCATCCAACCGCTCAAACATATGATAGTATCCATCCTCCCATCCTCGATGAAGATAAATCGGTGCTACTATAAACCCAAGTGGGTAGCCAGCTCTTGCTACTTTTCCTGCAGCCTCAATTCTTTTCTCTAAAGGTGAAGTTCCTGGCTCAAAGTTCTTAATCACGAAATCAGCGTTAACACTAAATCGAAATCTTGTCTTTCCGTTATGTTTTGCATCAAGTAGGTGATCGACATGATGAAATTTTGTCACAAATCTTAACTTTCCATGCTTTGATTCTCCAAAATGTTCTATCGCACGTTTTAATGTATGGGTCAAGTGATCTATCCCCACAATATCCGATGTACAGGATGCCTCAAACCTCGTCTGTTCGGGCGCACGTTCCTCCATATATTTGTCGGCAGCATCTAAAATTTCATCCACATTTACATATGTACGGATATATGGCTTACTCCCCATTGTTGTTTGTAAATAGCAATAATGACAATGCCCCATACAGCCTGTTGCAAATGGATTAGCGTACTCTGCTGAAGGCTTAGAGGTATCAAATTTAAGTGTTTTTCTAATCCCAACTACAAGTGTAGATTTGGCAACTCGATATCTTTGAAAGTCATTTTCACCAGGCAAATTCCTGACTTGATTATGGGAAGTTGTATACCTAATTTCGACATCCAATTTTTCGAATTTTTCTTTAAGCTCTTTACCCAATGGGTAATCCAATGCCTTTGGTTCAAAATATACAAGCTTAGGTGTAAAAGGATTATTCATTTCAGTAGCCCCTCTGAAGCATCACCATAATAGTAATTGTAGGCTTGGTTCGCCTTTTCTTCTGTAGAATATATAGCCATTTCATTTGATAGTGGATAATAGGTTTCAAACAGAAACAAAGCTAATTCATTCGGTTCCTCAGGGTTATTTACAACTGCTGCTGCCTGTATATTTGCGACATCCTGAGTGTGGGGGTTTCGGTAAAAAACATAAACAATATCTCCCGCATTATATGTAGGGCTTTCGTTATACTGGTCCATTCCATCACCTTTTCCTTTTATAAAACTTACTAGGTTAAGTTTTTCATTATTAAAATTTTGCCTTTAGTTCCTAAAATTATGTTTTCTTGATTATGGAAAAGGTTTAAACATATATGTTTGGCTCAAAAAAACCTTGGATATACATAATGATAAGAAATGGAGTTGAATGGTCTATGAAATTAGATGCGGGAAATTCTAATGAAGCTGCACTTAATAAATATAAAGAAGGAATTGGAATGTTAACTCAAAAAATGCCCGAGTTTGCAAAGCATTTTACTTCTTTTCCTGAAGAGTAATACATATAAGATTACTCTACTTTCCATTTACTTTTTTAAAAAAGAAGATCTATCAAGTATGTCACCATCCTCTCTTGTCATTAACAATCATTATCGTATTTTCTTCCACTTTTTTGTAAAGAATAGTAACAAATAATTCTAACTGGAGTGAAAGCTAATGATCAAATTACAATCAAATATCACAGGGAAAAAATCTCATTTTGGTCTAGTTCGGAAAATGTTTAACTCCTATGGGTGTAGTTTTTGTAGTAATTTTGAATATGATCAAGGGAAATTCGATGCGGTTTTATGGCGGGAAGGTGGAGAAACCATATATTTAAGAATTCCTTTTAATGTTTTGGATGGTGTTTTAGATCATTCTAATGCCTATATTGAGTTTGGAACACCTTATGTTATCAAGCATGTAGTGAATATTGGGTTAGACTATGATGAAAACTCATTACTGACCGCTACGACAGGAATTAATCAATTTCAAGAACCATTGGATACAGATGGATTTATAAGAGATAAAAGCAGATGGAAAATAGCTGGTGAAGAAACTATAGAACAAATAATAAATTCCATGAATGAATTATTAAGCTCTTAATCTCAATGATACAATGAAACAAAAACAGGAATAGCTGGTTCTCCAATGTGATGTATTTTGCATTTTATTCCATTATCACTTCATTAAAAGGCGAGCAAATAATTTGCTCGCCTAATCTTCCTCTTTTTGATACATTTATTGACTAGATTGTCATGGATAAATCAAGTCCACAATAAAAGATGGGGTTATTACTTCCTCTCATTTTCTTTCGTAAAATTGGATCTATCGCAACGTTTTTAATGCACCACTCCAAGCAATCACTTGATCGAGCATTGCATTCACATTATTTAGGTGTAATTCAGCTGGTTTGAAAACTGTCCCATTTTCAAAGTCAGTAAATAGGGATAGTGTTGGATGTACTCGAACATCTGCAACTTGTAACTCACCAAAAAT
This sequence comes from Neobacillus sp., assembly GCF_031988165.1. Classification (NCBI taxonomy): domain Bacteria; kingdom Bacillati; phylum Bacillota; class Bacilli; order Caryophanales; family Bacillaceae; genus Neobacillus; species Neobacillus sp. Next base: position 55,545 of record NZ_DALZYO010000024.1, on the reverse strand, counting down.
TCCGCGTAAGTGTTCGGCTGCACGGGCTCCGCCAGTTGAGCCGTAGCTTACAATCCCGGCTGCTTTATTGTTCCATTCATCACGTGCTGTATCTAGGGCATTTTTTAATGCTCCTGTGATACTGTGGTTATATTCTTGAGCTATGAAAACAAATCCATCCAAGCTAGTTAGTTTTTCTGACCAAGCTTTAATTCCTGGTTCTGAACCATCCGTTGTAAATACGAACGGTAAATTGTATTCTGCAATATCAACGATTTCATAATTTGCATCTCCGCGTTTGTCAGCAATTCCTTTTACCCAATCACCGACTTGTGGACTTACACGGCCTTGACGTGTGCTTCCTAAGATAATACCAATAGTTAATTTTTCATTTGCCATTGCTTCTTCCTCCTTAGTTGGTCTTTATAATATTTTGTCTAAAAAGTCCAATATTTACACATCCCTTCTTCGGGAATTTATTAACGAAAGATGGGATTCACCAATACTTTCATTTCAAATCTTCGGTAAGTTTACGGTCTTGTCTTATCTTAAAGTGGTATAAACTAAAAAAAGGATATGGCCCTTTTCATTTGAGAAAAGGTCCATATCCTTTTTGTGTATCATTATGCACAGGATTCTTGTTTCATTATTTTCACAATTTCTAACGATATAATATGATAACCATCGACTTCAAGAACCTTAAACTCATAATCATCGTACTGAATTTTATCGCCTTCGACAACTTCCATTTTTTCTGACAAGATCCATCCACCGATTGTGTCTATATCTGAATCGTCTAGATCCAATCCTAACAAATCATTAATTTCTTCAATCAGGACTTTTCCATCAACAATCGTTTTATTTGGCCCTATTTTATTTATTTCTGGAACTTCATCCGCATCAAATTCATCACGAATTTCTCCAACAATCTCTTCCAAAATATCTTCGACCGTTACTAACCCTGCAGTTCCGCCATACTCGTCAATTAAAATGGCCATATGAACACGATCTTTTTGCATTTTGACTAACAAATCATGAATAGGAATCGTTTCAATGACTTGGACGACTGGACGAACATATTCCTCAATGTTGGTTTCGACATTTTTACCTTTGATATATTCTGTAAATACTTCTTTCATATTAACCATACCGACAATGTTATCTTTTTCACCATCAATGACAGGGTACCTAGTATAATTTTCTTCCGTCACGATTTTCAGACATTCATCTAATGATTGCGAGATATCAAAAGCGACAATTTCTGTCCGAGGCACCATAATTTCGTTAGCATTTCGATCATCGAATTCAAAGATATTATTCACATATTTGTATTCAGATTGATTGATCTCGCCACTTTTATAGCTTTCGGAAATAATGATTTGAAGTTCTTCTTCAGAGTGAGCCACTTCATGTTCAGAAGCAGGCTTCAAACCAAATAGTCCTGTAATCATTCGAGCGGAGCCATTTAATGCTTTAATAAAAGGATACATGATTTTATAAAATAGCATCATCGGTCGAGCAAAAATCAACGTTATCGTTTCAGCTTTTTGGATTGCGAACGTTTTTGGTGCAAGTTCCCCAACCACAACGTGAATGAACGTTACCGATGCAAATGCTAGGATAAATGATGCTACACTTGAAACTGATTCTGGCAGGTTAATGTGAACCAAAAGCGGGTGTAGAATGTGTTCAACTGTTGGTTCACCAAGCCAACCTAACCCTAATGCTGTAACCGTAATACCTAATTGACATGCAGACAAATATTCATCAAGGTTTGTCACAATCGTTTTCGCTACGATTGCACTCTTGTTGCCTTCTGCTATAAGCTGATCAATTCGTGTACTGCGGATTTTAACAATAGCAAATTCGTAAGATACGAAAAATGCTGTAAAAGCTAATAAGATTGCTATTGTTATCAAATTAATAATGATCAATGGTCTCCTTACTCAATAATTCAAGTAAGGAATACACCTCCTGTTTTTTACATGTTAGTTATCTAAAAAGTAATAATAATGTTTGTGCTAATGAAACTCCTTGTGACGATAAATTGTTTACTAGCATTTCTTTTTGTTGATTGCTTAATTTTTGCAAAATTGGTTCGATTACCTTTATTTCCTCTTTAAGATGTTTCATGATCATCGCAATTTGCTCAAAATGCTTCTCTGCTTTCTGTTTATCAATGCCATTTTCTGATTTGATCAATTCGATAGAAGACTTAATTTCCTCAAGCGGCATATTCAGATTTTTGTAATGTTCAATTAAGGCCAATATCTGAATTGACTCTTCTCCGTATAATCGATAATTTGCATCCGTTCTAATCGGGTTAAGTAAGCCCATTAGGGTGTAATAATCGATTGTTCTTTTGGATATATTCATTAACTTCGCTATTTCACCAATTCGATACAACTTCCCAACTTACTCCCCCCCTTCTCTATTAAAATATCATATCATAAATAAAACCGTACAGTCAACGTGTTGGTTTAACGCAAATACATAAACATTGATTCATCTATATTTGTGTTAAACTGGATATATCCAAATTGTAGAGGAGAAAACAAATATGAAAAAATCAATCATGATTAGTTTGTTCATATCTGTGGGTACTTATCTAGCTTTATCCCCAATATTTTGGAGATTAACTTCTTACCTCCACCCAATTGTTTTAGCTGTTCTGCTGTTTTGTATCTTCTTTTTGGTCTATTTCTTTGTTTTACTAATCAGAAAAGAATCGATTCGTATTTCCTATAGGCTATTTTTGTCTCTTTTCATTCTTTACTCGATTGGACTGTTAATTTTGTTATTTTTGCGCCCAAACGACCAGAGCTACAACTCTATGAATCTAATTCCATTTTCTACAATCTCTTTTTATCTTTCTGGAAAAGTAAATTGGTTAATTGCGTTTTATAATTTAGCTGCCAATGTAGGATTATTTATTCCCTACGGTATTTATTTGCTGTTGAAGAATTATTCTCCTTTAAAGCTTATATTTATTCCTATGGTTCTGATTGCTTTCATTGAAATCATGCAATTAATAACACATCGAGGTAGTTTGGATATTGATGACCTGATCTTAAATCTAGCAGGAGTTTTCCTTGGTTATTTATTTTTTCCTTTATTTAAAAAAGCAGTAACAATCCATGCTAAATAAGAAAAGGACTCATCATCGGATGAATCCTTTTACTTTGCTTGCACGTTCACTCCTGCTGCCTTGTGAGCCACTTTCCTTTCCTCCCCTTCTTGCCAAGTTTGAACTCAACTGAATTATTGTCCAGAAATCCAACAACGCCATTTTCATGTGCTTGTGACAGCAATTCTCCCATGACAATCCTTATAACGAAATTCCACTACTTTCCATTTATTTTTTGCTTTGTTAATTCATGGGAATTGAGCAGGATTTAATAAAGACATACATTTTTTTAAAATTAACTCTAAAATCTTAAATACTGCACATTTAACTCTTTGTACGCATATTATTCTAAAAAAACATGAAATTTTAGGGGGATTGAACAACCGAGGAGGTCATGAATCATGAGAAGGATATGATGATTCAATTTATTCAAAATAGAAATGCATATATAAAACGACAATTGATGAATATTTAAGGAAAGACGAAGTATATGGTTCATTATCATATACTTATTTGTGCCTATTTTTCACCAATTGCATCAAAAAACGCTTCTTTATTAGTACACATCACCCCATGATACATATAGATGCAGTGTATATATTTATTTAATTGAAGGAGGTAAATACACTTTTATGAATAGAGAGATGATGAACCAACTAGTGGACAAAACAATCAGAGTAGATCGGGGAGGCCCAGAATCAAGACTTGGAAAACTTCTTGCTGTATTTGAAGATTATTTTGTCCTTTTAACAGAAAGCGATGGAGTCGTTTACTATAAGACAAATCATATCAGAAGTATTACGGAAAGTTCTAAAGACCTAATGAAGTTCGGATTAAAGGTTCCGGAAAAATTTGATTATAAAACAGCAGAAAACTTTGTGAAGCTTCTAGAAGCGGTCAGATTTCAATGGGTGAAAATAAATCGCGGCGGACCGGAATCATTAGAAGGTGTACTCAGTGATGTAAACAATCATTTCGCTTCTCTCATCGTACAGGAAGAAGTGGTTCGTTTTTCCATGAAACACGTTCGCAACATAAGCTACGGCTTAAAGGTTGAAAAAAAAGATTCCGATGACAACAATGATTACGAAAATGATTATTATGAGGACGATTACGAATAACTAATATGTCGCTTCTCCATAAGAGGAGCAACCCATAATCGCTTAAGGAGGGTTATTACATGGGGGGAGATAAATTTTCAGCTGCCTTAGATTTATTAAAAGGCTTTAATGTAAATCTTTATGTAGGTGAAGAAGTATTTAATGGGAAACTGATTGGTGTGGAAGCAGATCATGTCGTACTCGAAACCGATAATAAATACATTTTTTATTATAATATTGATCAAATACAAGCCATCACCAAAAATACAAAACAGTTCCAGCCCGAGAAAGCAAAAACAAATTTTCAAACAACCCAGAGCCTATTAGAACTATTACATTCCTTTCAACATTCCTGGGTTCGCATATTGAGCGTTAATAAACAGAAGTTTAGCGGTGTTTTAAGTGAGATTGATGCTGATTTTGCTACGTTAATAAATGGTGAAGAACGGATATTAATAAAACTATCACATGTGTCTAACATCTTAAAGGGAGTTATTAAAGAAGAGGAAAAAAAGTCGGAAGTATCAAAAGAACATACGAAAAAGGAAAACGAAGCTAAAGGAAAGGGAACTTTTTCTACCCATAAAACCGAAGATAAAATTGAAAACAAAGTAAAATCATCCATAAAAGAAGCCTTTAACGCTTCCGAAAACAAAACAAAAACTGCCTCACAAATTGAAAAAACTGAATATCAACAAGAAATGGAGGTTCAAGCAAAAGTGAAAGAGCATAATGATCATATGGAATGGTCACAGCCACTAATAACCGAAACTGCTGTAACACAGCCAACGATTGAAGCCATTACCAATAACATAGAAAGTAAAAAACAAAAGACTGATGTGACACTCCCAAAAGCTACTGATGAAAAGAAAAAAAACAGCAATGATATGAAAATATCGAACAACAAAACGAAAAAATCAAGCAAAGAAAAGAAAAAATCAAACCATGAAAGGAAACATAGAGAGGAAAAGAACGAAGAACCAAAAATAAACAAAACAATCGAGAAAACGAAGGAAACAAAACCAGTCAATGAAGTAGCCAGGCCAATAAAAATGGAAACTGCACCTCCTTCAATAATCCCCACAACAAATAAGGAGGTAAAAGCTGTAAGTGAAGAAAGTAGCTTAAATAATCAGAGCTTATCGAAACAAAAAGAGCATGAGTCCAGGGGTTTCCGCTTTGCTGGTGAACCAGTTTCCCGTGAAAGCGATCCAACTTTTCCATTTGCCGGGTGGCCAAACAGAACTAAAAAAACTTTTAGATCGTAATTGAAATATCTACAAATTAATGCTGAAATTATTGTGATTCGTTCAAGCATATCACTTTTTACCTTCTGAAACGAGATCTCTATAAATATGAGCCGAGAAAGCCTTATTATTTTAATATACTTATAGGAATGAATCACTTAAGCCCTTCTCTATTTGCACATAGAAATAGCCAGGAAAGGATGTAGTAAATGAATTTGAAAAATATGAAAGGGAAATATATTAAACTAAACATTTCAGGAAAAAAATTAATTAGTGGATTACTGGTTGATATTGGCAGTGATATATGGGTAGTCTTTAACGGAAATGATTACCTTTATATCCCCATTGTTCATATCCAAAACTGGATATTTTTAAAACAGAATGAAATCGCTGAAATTAATAATAACGACGAACCAACGCCTATTTATAATCATAATGAAGAAATCTCATTAAGGAAAACCCTAACATCTGCAAAGGGTATTTTTACAGAAATCTATGTAACTAGTAAACAAGCACTGCATGGTTATATCATTAGTATCATGAACAATTACTTTGTGTTTTACTCCCCTATTTACAAGACAATGTTTATCTCGCTAAACCATCTAAAATGGTTAATTCCATACACAAATCATCAACGACCTTACGGTTTAAGCAACGCCAGTCTGCCAGTTAACCCCAGTAATATTACTTTTGCACGATCATTTGAAGTCCAAATCGAAAAATTAATAGGCGAGTTAATCATTTTTAACATAGGTGAAAATGAGGATATGATTGGTAAAATCCAAGGAATTAAGAATAATTTTGTAGAATTAATCAGTGCTAAAGAGGATCCTGTTTATATTAATTTACAGAATATCAAAACTGTTCATATGACATAAATGATACGATTTTTATAGTTGATTTTTAAACAAGCTTTTTATTAGCAAACAAAATCAGAGTGTCAAAATTGACACTCTTTTAATATGCCCATTTATTTTTCAATTTTGAGAACATAAAGTAAAAATGAAATTGCGGGTAAGAGTATAAAAAAGGATAAACGGACAAAAGTTGCCCGAATACCCTTTAAACTACTAACCTATTTGTTTTTAAAATAAACTGGATCAGATTTTTCACCCACACGAAATGAAATGAATCCGAATGAAAGGCCATAAAGGAAGGTAATAAGAAACATGGAGCCAATCATATCTAAAATAACATGTTGCTTGACAAAAAGAGTGGAAATGATAATTAAGGTCCCAAAAATATGGATACAAAAATTAGTAACAAGATGTTTATTTTTAATATGAAAGGATGCCAGCATGATCGCAAAGGTCGTAAGCACATGAATACTTGGAAAACAGTTAACTGGGCGGTCGTTCAGATAAATCCACTGAACAAGTCCAGTTAAGAAATTGTTACCGGTAAGTGCTGGCCTTGGAACGGTAGTCTGAAAAAAGAAGTAAATAACAAAGCAAATTAGCTCGGCTATCACGATTAAAAATAATGTTTTCATATATACCTTAGTATCCTTAAAACAAAAATATACTAAATAAACAAACAAATAAGCATACCAAAGGATATACGGAATGATAAAAATCGACAAAAAAGGAATGATTTGATCGATTGTAGATGAAATATCAACAGCGTTACCTGAACGATTATTTAACAGCTCATAGATTTTACCCAGAGGCGGAAGCACCAACAAAAGTAATAAGTAGGGAGCCTTTTTTAATAGATTTTTCACATGTGTCCCTCCCTTTTTCAAAAACAAAAAAACCTATATTGACAGTGTACTAGATGAAAAGAATGTCGAACTCGTTTCATAATACCATAAATACGTTGAGAATACATAAATTTCCCAAAGTTTTTGATTGTCAAAAGTGGTGTCACAATTGTGGTGTCAGGCACCGCTCGTGGACAGTGTGCCCGAATTGTCCACGAGCGGTGGACATATGGGGCAAAGGTAGGGGCCGAATCTAAGTTTTTTTTAACTTTTGATTCAGCCCTTGATCTTTTTTACTAATATCCTTAACGTTTTGTTGGAATTAGTTTTAAAGTTTTTCTCGCAACGTTTCGGCCTCGGTAACAATTCTTTTCACAAGTTCACTGGCAGGTAGTTTTTTCGCTATTCTTGGGCTTTGGCCTGACCAAAGTGACATGTATTCAGGTATTCCTATTGCTGCCGAGGCTTTCCTTATTGCTTTTGTCAATTCATTTTGCAACGGATAAACGGGGAGGTCTTCTTCATATCGTCTCATTTCTGTAATAAAGCGATTATTTATGCCCCTGGCCATTTTTCCTGAAAAAGCCTTGGTTAATACCACCTGGTTTTCGGATGATTTTATGATGGCGTTTTTATGAAGGATGTTTGCCCCACTTTCTTCACATACAAGGAAGGCGGTCCCCATCTGTACCCCAGTGGCTCCAAGGCATTTTGCGGCGATAATTCCTCTTCCGTCCATTATTCCCCCTGCAGCAATTATCGGTATTCGAATAGCATCGGCAACTTGAGGAATAAGAGACATCAAACCAATTAGAGATTGTTTTTCTTCTCCTTGGAAAGTACCTCGATGGCCTCCTGCTTCTGACCCTTGGACAACGACAGCATCCATTCCGGCATTTTCATTCATGATTGCTTCCTGAACCGTGGTAGCGGTGCCAATTAAAACCATCGATTTCTCTTTTAATTTTGCAATCACTTCTGGTGACGGCAGACCAAACGTAAATGAACAAATAGGAACTTTTTCTTCTACTAATATACTCAGCTGTTCATGGAAGGTGCTTAAATCCCCTTCATAAGTTGGGAGGATTGGCTCTTCTTTAACAAATAAATCTTCCTTAAACGGCTGTAAAATCGCTTTAGTTAAATTTAGTTTCTCTGAGTCAACTCTAAATTCTGAAGGAATAAATATATTAATTCCAAATGGATAATCCGTTAACTGTCGTACTTCGCTAATTTGTTTTCTTAGCTGGCTTGGACTCATATAGCCGGCGCCAATCATACCGAGTCCTCCTGCATTTGAAACGGCTGCTACTAATTCAGGCGATGTAATCCCTCCCGCCATGGGAGCTTGGATGATTGGATATTTTATTATTAATTCTCTTGTTAACTCATTTTCCCACATACTCATCACCACCCTTATTTTTTTATTCTATATTCATCATTATAAACCTCTTTATTTAGGTTGAGGTTCCAAATATATATTTACATTACCACCGCTTTGGTGTCAGGCACCATCCGTGGACATTTGTCCTCCATCGGTGGACACTTCTTCTGAAAGAAAAGAGAAACCAAATTGGTTTCTCTTTTCTTTTTTGTTGGTTATGATCCTGTTTGTTGTCTTCGTGTGAATCTGTGGTATCTTGTGCCCTGGAATACGAGTTCACCGATATCACCTTCTGCCAATTGGCCATACTCTCTCCCACCTACACTAAATTCCATCCTGTCACCGCTCTCTACTTGAAACGTTACATGGTACCACGTACTGGCATGAGAGTCATTTCCACCCCCACTTATTGAAGTCCTCTTCGAAACAACAGCCGCATCAACGTTTAAGCGAGGTTGCTTGTTATTATTGCTCCATTCCCTAATTCCTCTGAAAATGGTAAAAAGAATAATTCCTATAACCAAAATAAAAAATATCGGAAAAATGGTTTGCATAATAGAAAGCATATCAAATCCTTGGTCAAAGTCCATCAAGTCTTCCCCCTTGGTCCAAATGAAAATGGTTTCGAATATCACTTGGTTTCATAATTTTATATTTAAGTTAGATAGTCCCTATCTCAAATATACCGATTGATTCCAAACCCAACAAGATTTTTTTGCAGAAAATAACATTAATGGAAGCAACCAAAGGGTACACCTAATGAAAATATGCTAAGCTTAAACCATACCTAAATAGTAAAACTTTAAGATGGTGATATAAATGGAACGAATTATCTTATTTGATGGTGTCTGCAACCTTTGTAACAGTAGCGTCCAATTTATCATAAAAAGAGACACGAAGGGCAATTTTAAATTTGCCTCCCTTCAAGGAGCCACCGGTCAAAAACTACTTGAAAAATATGGATTGAACACTGACATCAACAGCTTTGTTTTTATAGAAAATGAAAGAATATTTGTTAAATCAACTGGAGCACTGCGCGTCTGCAGGAATTTAAATGGGTCTTGGAAAATGCTTTCAGCCTTCCTTGTCTTACCCCGATTCATTCGCGACTTCTTTTACGAAATCATCGTCAAAAACCGTTATAAATGGTTTGGGAAAAAAGAAACCTGCATGCTCCCTTTGCCGGAATGGAAAAATAGATTTTTAGATTAAAGGAGACAGGAACATATGAATAGAAAAGTTGTCTTAGCTGCTGGAACAGGATTCCTAGGTCAATCCTTAGCTCATTTCCTCGAAAGTAAAGGATATCAACGCATTGAAAGATTTATTATAAACAGAAAGCTTGGATCGTGCCTAACACCAAAACCAACTAATATTTCATTCCATTAGGCATACATTTTATTAAAACTGGTTTTTCAGCTGGAGGTGCAAAATGGAGATTGTTGTTAGGCAAGGAGATTCTTTATGGAACTACAGCCAGTTGTTTAAAATAAATTTGCAACTCATTAATGATTCCAATCCGTCTATACAGCCAAAAAGTCTTTCAGTTGGCCAGCGAATTCAAATCCCAGGCTTTGTTACCCAAGAATATCAGATTCGTAACGGGGACACATTATGGAGTATTGCCCAAAGCCGAAATCTCCCTCTTGAAACAATCTATCTGGTGAATCCTGGAATTAACCCGAATAATCTCAAAATAAATCAAATCATAAAAGTTCCATTGCGGATAAAATGGAGATTAGTGGATGGCGGGCAACCATACGATTATGCTAAATTGATAAATGATATCACGGGATTACAAGCTGTGTACCCCTTTCTGCAGGTTCCATCCATCGGAAATACAGTTCTCGGAAAAAATATTCCAGAAATTCTCATTGGCAACGGAAGGAAAAGAGTTCATTATAACGGTTCGTTTCATGCCAATGAATGGATTACCACACTTATCATCATGATCTTTTTAAACGATTATTTATTATCTCTTACTAATGACAATATAATTCGGGGACTATCTACCTCCAGTTTTTACGACCAAACCACTTTATCGATTGTTCCAATGGTTAATCCAGATGGAGTTGATCTCGTTTTACACGGGCCACCAAAAAGTGAAATCTGGAGGAATAGAGTAACGGAATACAATAAGGGCAGCACAGACTTTACGGGGTGGAAAGCTAATATTCGAGGGGTAGACCTTAATGATCAATTTCCAGCCAGATGGGAGTTAGAGAAATCAAGAAATCCTAATCAGCCTGGACCAAGGGATTATGGAGGGGAAAAACCGTTATCTGAGCCTGAGGTAATCGCAATGGCAGACCTAACGAGAAAGAGGGATTTTGCTCGCGTACTTGCATTTCATACTCAAGGTGAAGTCATCTATTGGGGATTTGAAAATCTCGAACCACCTGAGTCAATGATATTCGTGAAAGAATTTAGTAGAGTCAGTGGTTATGAACCTGTCAAAACGATCGATAGCTATGCCGGTTATAAGGACTGGTTTATTCAGGATTGGCGGCGGCCAGGCTTCACGGTGGAACTTGGTCATGGAATTAATCCACTGCCACTATCACAGTTTGATAAAATCTACCAAAATACTCTAGGTATTTTCTTAGCGGGACTTTATTTATAAAAAGTTTTTTATATTGAAAATGGAGCTTGGAAAAATCCTCCGGGTTCCTTTCCCTATCGCAAAACTTGAAATTGTAATCGAAAATGTAACCGAATTTGCAACGTATTTTGCTTCTGTTTTATTTATGTACAGTAACTCCATTCCCTCCCAACTCCACAGTAAATGTGAGCTGCAACCAGTTCCATTTCATTGGGTAAAATCGTAAAATGCCGAGCTGCACGAAACAACATTTAAAGTTCCTTATGTCACCGAGCTGTCCGGTTACAACCACCCGAATTTTTCCACTCAAGCGAAAAACCGGCTTTACTACGAACCAATATCGGCTCATGCATCGTGAGCCGTAATCGGCAAGTGAGGGGCATTTAGCCGGGTACTCTCATCCGCACGTGTCCGTATAAATACGGCGAAGGCCGCCCGACTAATGATCGGACGGCCACACGGCGTGTTACCGGCTAAACGGTTGCTTTGCGGATCATGAGGAACGACAGCAGGACATAGATGACCGCGACAACAAACAACCACGAGGCTAATTGGGCGGCGGAATGTCCGCTTAGCCAATTGACAATGTCCGTCCACCAGCCGAAATACGTGCACAGAAACCCAATCACGGACCCCGCAATAAGAATAACCGGAAACAGGACAAACAGCCCCGTCCTCCCGAAACGTCTGAATATGGCGGTATTAAAGAAGCCAAGGAAGGTGATATGAAACGCTGTCGCGAACAAGGTCCACCACCGTTCCGCCAGGGACCCATCACTCAAATAAGGCAGGTTGAAAAAATGCAGCCCGACTCCCCAACCCCAATCACCCTCCACGAACGATAGCGCCGAAAGCACGACAGAATTACCCAAGCAAACGATGGCGACCATCATGACGGTCCCCAGGAAAAAGTCAGTTCTCCGGATGCTCAGGCCAAGCGCAAACGGAAAGCTTTTCGTCAGTGTAGATATGCCGACAAGCATCATCAAAAAGAATATAGAAGACAAACCGCCGGTATAAAACCCGTTTTCCGGCCGAAGAATCAAGCCACCCAAGAGGTTGATCAAAAAAGCAGGAATTAATGCAAAACACCATGGAACGATAAACCACATAAGTTTATCTTTGGCATGAATTTTCATTACGGTTGAAATTCTATTCATTGGATGTCCACCGCCCTGGGATTAGATTTTTGTTTGGTTAAATGAACGATTAGCTGTTGAAGTGACACCGGTGTAAGCTCCAGCCCTAGTATTTCGGCCTGCATCCGTCTTCCTGGATCTAGACTACCAAGCACTGTCACCGACAATAGGCCGCCGAGTGGCTTTCGGTCGATCGTCTCCTGCCCGGAAATGAAGGCCTCTACTTTCTCCGCCTGGCCTACGGCGGTATAAGCTTGCCCGCGAATGGCATCTGCATCCTCGTTTAGAATAAGTTTGCCGCTGTCGATGACGATCACATGTTCCAAAATCCGGCTCACCTCGTCGATTAAATGCGTAGATAAAACGATCGTCCGTTGGTGTTCCGCGTAATCCTCGATCAGCCGATTATAGAACAACTCCCGCGCTACAGCGTCCAGCCCCAGGTAAGGCTCGTCGAACATCGTCAGCGGCGCGCGGCTCGCCAAACCGATGATGACGCCGACGGAAGAGAGCATGCCTCGCGACAGCTTCTTAATTCCCCGTTTCAGCGGCAGACGGAAATCATTCAGCAATTGATCGGCAAATCGCTGGTCCCAATTAGGAAAAATAACCGGACACAACTCCAGCACGTCGATCACTCGAAAATGGTCGGGATACTTCTGGCTTTCTTTAATAAAACAAACCTGGCTCAATACGCGATTGTTCTCATAAGGAGCATCTCCGAACACGCGTAGCTTCCCGCTTGTCGGAAACATCTGCGCCGTCAGCATGTGCATGATCGTTGTTTTTCCTGCGCCGTTTCGGCCCAGCAATCCGTAAATTTTGCCCGATTCCATCGTAAAGCTGACATCGTCCACCGCATTGACGCCGCCATACGTTTTGGTCAGCCCTTGGACTTCAACAATGTTCTTCATTTCGTTCCTTCCCCTCTCCGGATCATATCCGTCAATTGTTCTTTAGAAATACCAAGCTTTTCCGCCTCGCGAATCATCGCCACGACATACTGTTCGTAGAAACTCTCCTTCCGCTTCTCCATCAGCCTTACTTTTGCGCCTATTGCCACAAACATGCCGATCCCCCGCTTTTTGTACAAAATGTTCTCGTCCACCAGCAAATTAACGCCTTTGGCCGCCGTTGCCGGATTGATTTGAAAAAACGACGCAAATTGAGTCGTTGACGGCACTTGCGATTCCTCCGGCAACCGGCCTTGGATAATATCGTCTTCGATATGCTCAGCAATTTGCATAAAAATCGGGCGGCTGTCGTCCATCGTGAAAAACATAATACACACCACCACATCGGTTAGTTACTTATGTAATTAACCATATAACAAAAGAACCGTTACGTCAACGGCTATTCGCCCAAAAAAAAATCGTTCCGATAAAAATTTGAGCTATCATTTGTACCTATGGGTGTTTACTAGAATATGATAGGATTTCTTTTGTAAGGGAAGGAACCGGAGGATAGAACGTATTGGATTATCCGTTTCATGATAGATTAAACACAGTAAGGTAAGGGCTATGGCAAGATGGCTCTGACTCAAGCCATAAACTTTTAAGCAGCGCTCCCTGTTTGCAGCCAAACCATCATCTTGGGAGTAAAGGAATCAAATACAAATGCCTTACGGTTTTATCAAACATTCGGCTTTAAAGATACCGGCCGGAGAGAACTTGGAGAACTATTGTTAGAATACCGTATTCGTTATTTTTACTGCGGAGATAAACAAAGAGGATGTCTTAAAAGTGTCAACACCTTAGTTTTAAGACATCCTCATCTTCTTATTTAAGACTAATAAATCATTTCACTACAATTTTTTACTCATGTTATACCAAGTGACTCCTCCATGCTACCTAAAATAATAGGCAAAAGTGCAACTAAAATTGTTCTACAATTTGCTCCATATTTAGTGGCGGTTTTTGTAATTAAAATTAAATGGCTCAGTTCAAATTGTACAGAGCCATTTCTTATATTTATTTTCATTTGCGTGTTTAACTAACTACCCATTAGCAATAAGAAAATAACAAATTCTGAAAAATTTGTTAGGAACTTCCTGAGTTAGGATTACGTTCATTTCCCCTTTTGAAATTCCCTGTTATCTTTGCCATTATTAATTGTAATGCCTTTTCATTTTCAGCAGCATTAATTTTTTTAAAAAATTGTTCAGCATCTTTCCCGTTTAAGATTTTCACTTGTTTCCCATAATAATCTAAAAAAACTGTATTATTCTTATTAACCCGATAACTAAAAGGGGTTTCGTCTAAACGATTTCTTTTATCGATATTGTCCATTTTACCCTCCAAAATATATTTCTTCTTCCACTAAATTGACCGTTAGTTTAAGAACAATCCTTCACAATCTCTATATTTATTTTAACATGAAAATTCTGAATTTCTTGTAAAATCAAGGAGAAACATATCAACATCCCTGTTTATTGGTCCATTTATGCACCAACTCCAGAAGTAATTTTAGGTTCTGTCATTTTGAAATTTACATCTTCATATACATGTCACATACCTATTGTCTTGACGAAAATCAGTGGAACCAAGCAATTTCTCCAGTTACACCTTCAACATATATAGGTTCATATAAGGACTGCAACAGAGTAATGGGAATTATACCCTTTATCCCACTTATTCACCATGCCTCTTAGTTTAATAAGCAATTACCTTTTCCCCCCTATCTCTATATCATGTTATGATAGATTACAAGTTAGATTTTGACACCGTCTAGAATGTGAGGTTCATGATGATTACAAATACAAAAGAATTGAAATCCCAACTGAATAAGATAATTAGTGACCCCGATTTTTTACGATTACAGGAATCCTTTGAAAAAGAAAGTTTGTTTCAATTATTAGGTTTTGGACACCGCGAAACAATGCATAGCGCATTTATTAGTTGGCTACTCTCGCCTATTTCGTCGTTAAATTTAGGCTCATTCCCACTAAAGCGTTTTCTATATTATATTTGTGAGGAGAACGTTTCGAATGTGAAAACAACTATTGATTTTGATTTGATTGAATCGGATGCACTTGAGTTAGAAAAAATGGAGGTCGCTACTGAAGTAACAGCCTCTGCGGTTGATCCAGATACAAATACGAAATTAAATGCCCGATTTGATTTATATTTAACAAACGACTTTGTAAGAATTATTGTGGAAAATAAAGTATTATCACGTGAAAATAAAGACCAAACCGAAACATATACAAAAATTTTAAACAACTTGGATGACTCGTACACATATGATTTAAAGGTATTTTTATCTCCTGATACTACGGTTAAACCAAAATGTCCTGAGTTTATTCAAGTCGACTATCAAGGACTATATGATTTTGTCATTGTGCCTTGCTTAAACCATCCAAAACTTTCAATTGCGAATAAAAACCTCTTAGAACAATATGTCCATAACTTACGCATGGTATATAAAGGAGTGAATAAACCCATGGCAAAAGTAAACGATGAATTATGTATCGCAATATACAATAAATATAAGGATGTATTAGATGAAATCTTTGACGCCGTAAAAAATGAGACACCTGAAAAACGAAAAGTCAAAACCTCTTCTACAGTTCGTACATCGAGAATACCTTGGAATGAAATCTATGCTCGTCTAAATGAAAACGAGAAATATTTAGAGTCTACTTATGGAAACACCATTACAAAAGCAGAAATCGATCTAACAAGCGGTCATATACTTTTCCAAGGCAAAGAATATAGCAGCCTTTCAAGTGCGGCGATTGCGGCGATTAATTCCATCAGAGGTGAAAACCATGCAGACCGTTACAACGGATTTGAATTCTGGAGCATCGTCTATCCAAATGGTGAAAAGAAAAAACTATCTGAAGTACGTGCTGACATCGAATTAGCCCTCGTACAAGATGAGGAAGATTAAAAAAGAAGGTAAGTTTCGAATAAATGCCTTTCAAGTAATAGTAACGCTCAGAAATGATAGTTTTCTGAGCGTTTTTTATCAAAAATGAAATTTAGGTTGAAGGCACCTATTAAGATGCTTTTTTAGTTTTTTGACCACTTTACTTATTAAAAAATGATATATATTTTAGTTTGTGTAAATATTGCGAAAATATGTAAAAAAGCTTACTCAAAGAGTAAGCTCAACTTCCCGTATAAACACTATCACATGTTCCAGGTTTTGGTTCATAATAACAATGATTTTTATATTGACCAGATTGAGGTTGATCGTACCATGTTGGAGGGCATGGAGCATATGGATTAAAATACCAAAGGGCATATTTCCCTGGGTGTTCTCTCCAATAATCCAAATTCAGTTTGGCTAATCTTTTTTCAGCAGTTCTCGCTCTTTGATAAAATACATTACCTTTTTGAACAGCTTCAAAAGAAAAATTACCTCCTTGTACTTGATAAATGACATGTGGAATTGCTCTTAAATTTAAAAAGTCTAAACAATTTGCTTTAAGACGATTAACAATTACATTTCCAACATATAACATTCCTTGTTTTCCTTCACCTTCGGCTTCTGCTCTCATCATCCTTGCCATTAAGTCAACGTCTGAACTTCGGTAATTTACTCTTGGCATTTTTTCACCCCCAAAATATAGTATGAAAAAAAGCCTACATTGATGTCGCTGTTTATAAAATAAGAATGCTTAGTTTTTAAAACTTACTCAAACCAATTATTACTTATTCCAAATTCGATTAACTTCTTTCAGCGTCGTTCCAACAAAAGTTGCATCTGAATTTGTAATGTGTTTTGTATCAATATTTTTACTAAAAAAGCAAACAGATCAGTCCTATACTGAGCCGTTTGCTTTTTCCTATACATTAACTTAATACTAAAAAAACAGGTCCAGAGGTTTAGTCTTACATTTCCTCTAACACTTTTTTAAGTTCTTCGCCCATTTTCGCCCAACCATATTTCGCACCATTGAACGCCTGATCTTCTTTTTCGAATCCTGTTTGTTCAAGATGTAAATAGGTTGTTTCATCCTCTTGCTTCAATGTCCATGTGACTATAGTGTTTATCGGACCACCTACCCATGTGTAAGATAACTTATAAGGCTCATCCACTACTAATACTTCACAATCTACAATTAAATTCCACTGCTGATTTCGGAATTGACATTTATGTCCTACGATTGGTTTAAAGTTATTTTCCATTATCCATTTTGCAAGAGTATCCGAATCTGTTAATGCGTTCCACACCTTATTGATCGGGCTCTTAAAATTAATATCTTGTAATACTGTTTAATTCATTTTTTATTCCTCTTGTAATATTTGGTTTAAAAGTAATATTTTTTCACTCCAGAATTTGCTGTAAAACGATACCCAATCCTCAATTTCTCTTAACGGGGCAGCATTCAGCCGATACCTTGTTTCTCTACCAACTTTACGGTCGGCAATTAGACCAGCTTCTTTAAGGATTGCCAAATGTTTAGAAACAGCAGTACGACCCATTTGAAATTGAGCGGTTAATTCGTGAAGAGGTAACTCTTCTGCATCTGCCAACAAACGTAGCAATTTACGTCTTGTTGGGTCAGCGATGGCTACATAAACATCACGTTTTTGAATTTTATCGGTCAAAATCACTCCACCTTTAGATTGGACACCAATTAGTGTCTTTATTATATAACACTAATTGGTGTCCTGTTAAATTCTTTATTTTCCATAATAGCATTAGTTTTATTCTCCTTTCATCAAGTAAATAAGTGCCCTCTAATCATTTAATCCCTTTCCATTGAGAATTTGCTGTATACATTTTTCAACCCTTGACTGTCGAGTTTTGGATTGTTTGGGTTGAGAAAAATAAAGAATGTATGCTCTTTGCCGTCCCGGCGTCAATTCTTCAAAAGCAGTTTTCAAGGCAGGGATTTCATCTAATTTATTTTGAAGTTCTTCAGGAATTATGATTTCTGTATTCTTTTTAAAATTCACTTCCAAACCGGCTTTTTCAACTTCAATGGCTTCATAAATATAGGCTTTCAAAATGGTTTCCATTTCAACTATTTCTTGAACATTGGTGAACCGAATCTGGCGCGCCGCCTGTACATTCTCCGTTTGTTGGATTAGAATCCCATTGGCATCCTTTAACAAGGCACCTTTGTGAAACAGAAGCGCACAATATTCTTTAAATCCATGTATTAAAACTATGTTTTTTTTCTCAAACGTGTAACAAGGATGCATCCACTTAAATTTTTCGGTCAGCTCACAGTCAAGAACGATATTTCTCAACTTCTCATATTCTTCCTTCCACTTTTTAGCTTTACTTAAAAATTCATCAACCTTAGGATTCATTCTCCTATCTGTCATCAAGGAACACCCCTCTTCAATTTTTCGATCAGCTGACAGTCAAGAATGATCATTCTCAATTTCTCCAATTCTTTCTGTCACTTTAATGGCATTACTTGAATATTCACCAACCTTGAATCATTTTCCATAACCCACTTGGCAAGCTTACTTGAATCGGTTAAGGCGGACGTGAAGAGATAATTCTTCTACGTCTGCCAATAGACTAATCAGTTCACGTCGAGTTGGATCGGCAACAGGAACAAACACATCCCTCATATTATTTGTATTGGTCAAAATCACCATCCCCTTACTTTCGTATTATAAAAAGACTCCGATTGGTGTCTGATTTATAATTGGATATTAATTGGTGTCGTGTCAAGCAGACCTGGCTTGGAAAGGTACAGGGAGCTTATGTCGCTAATCTGTCTGTAAGTAACACAAGAAAGCTGCCTAAATGACAGCTCTGGTCTTTAACTCAAGCAACCAGTTAGTTGAAAATCAGCTTTATTGTTTATATGCTTCGCCTTCTTTTATTTGATAATTGCATGATAAACAAGATCTTCATATTGGTTTTCCTTCATGACATGATCTCTTAAGACACCTTCTTTTTTCATGCCTATTTTCTGTATCACTCTGCCAGAAGGCGAATTTGACTTAAAATGACGAGCATATACTTTATGATATTGCTTTTCAATAAAGGCAAATTCGAGTATAGCTTCGCCAGCCTCTGTGGCATAACCATTTCCCCAAAGTTCTTCTCCAATCCAATAAGCAATTTCACCATTATTAAAATTTTGATTGTTAGATAATGCGATTGCTCCATATAATTTCCCTGTAACCTTATCTGTAATAGCAAATTCATATGACTTATTATTATTAAAATTATCAAGATGATTTTCTATCCAGGATAAAGCATCCTCTTTGGAATACGGATATGGTAGATATAAAGTATTCTTAAAAATATTATAATTATTACAAAGTTTAGTAACATCTGATGCATCTGATGTTTGAAACAGTCTTAACAATAACCTTTTAGTAGTAATTGTTTTATTTTGGCTATCATAAATCAAAATTAATCCCCCCGTATATGCTTATTTTAGACTACACCCCAACAATAATATATTGGTAAATCAACTATTCTCCTTATTAATTTAATAACAATTATTTCAAAAATTAATGTTATTTACAATATTCTTTGTTTTACTAACCTGACCTTTAGTTGAAGAACAAAAAAGATGAGTGCTATCGCAAACCCATCTTAAGTTAAGTCCTATCTCCTTTTTCTAGTTTAAGAAGTTATTAGATATTTTTACTCTTCCTCTCTTCCCCGCAAAATGTGACAATAATAAAGAAAAAATAAACTTTTAACTATGGTGCCTCGTCTATTATTAAGACTAGAAAGGAGTGGCTCATCCTGGAAGAGTTTGTTGCCGACTTAATCAAATTGGAAGATGACGAAATACTTTTTAATGAAATCATGACAAGATACGGTCAAGATATTTTACAGCTTGTATTTTCATATGTACGAAATAAACAATTGGCCGAGGATTTGACGCAGGATATATTTGTAAAATGCTACAAAGCGCTTCATACATACAAACAAAACGCCAAACTGAAAACCTGGCTATTTAAAATTGCCTCTAATCATTGCAAGGATTATTTACGAAGCTGGTATTTCCGAAAAGTAATCGCAACCGAAAAGATGGCTGAAATGACGGTTTCATCCGGCCAAAATGTTGAACAAGCTGTCCTTGAACATGAAGAGGAACAAACAATTGCTAATGCCGTTTTGAAATTACCAATGAAGTATCGTGAAGTCATCTACCTTTTCTATTTTGAAGATATGTCGTTGAAAGAAATTGAATCCGTCTTGGATGTGAATCAAAATACGGTTAAATCAAGATTAAAGCGGGCAAAATCCTTATTAAAAGAAGAACTGGAGGACTTAGATGGTGGAAAATAAACTAAGAAATCTTAAACAATCGATGAAGAACACTGTTTTTAAAGATTTAGTGTTTACCGAAAAGCACCAAGAAACTATTCAACGAAATAAAAAACAGGAAAATGTAATCGAAGCCGTCCTTCAGCTTCTCGGTACTGAAAAAACAGGAATAGAATTGGTCCAGCTATTAAGAGCAAGAAATCTTTCAAAATTTGAGGGTCAAGAAGGATTGATCTACACGATGCTGCACCAATTGGAACAGGATGCCTTGTTAACAAGCCGCTGGAATGAACCTTTTAAGTATTATGTCATAACTCAAAAGGGTAGAAAATCATTGAAAAAGCTCGAAGAAAAAAGGGGTTTTGAACTGCCTTCTCTCAAAAAACTAGTTGAAGGTGAAAGCTCATGATGAAAAAAGAATTCCTCGATTCAGTTATGACCCACGTTCGTTCAAAAGATATCAAAAAAATAGTTACCAAAGAGCTTGAACAGCATATTAAAGTAAACATAGAACATTACATAAAGGAAGGATACTCAGAGGAAGTGGCAGAACAAAAAGCTGTCGAGCAAATGGGCAGTCCGCTGGCAATCGGGACAAAATTTAATAAGATATACAAACCTAAGCTGGACTGGGGATTAGTTCTTTTATTTTTAACTGTTTTAGGACTTGGAACCCTTCCATTAATCGCCCTTAAAAACACAGACTTACCAATATACTGGGGGCCAAAAGTATATGGCATTTCACTTGGAATCCTAATCGTCGCTATATTACTATGTTTTGATTATAAAAAATGGGAACGAAAAGGCTGGATCTTATTTACAATTGGAACTATAATTCTTTTCATTGCCGGTAATGCCATTACGCCTCCTTTACTAGTTAGTATTAATGGTCGTCCCCATTTTCACATTGGGCCATTTATAACCGACACAACTATAGTACTTCCCTTTTATCTTGTAGCCTGGGCCTCATTTTTTAAGAATCACAAACTGAAAATATGGCTGCTTGGGATTCTATTTATTGGTACTTTACTCTTGTTTTTTGGCACCATAAATTTTCCTGCAGTTAGCATTTATCTCATAATGGTGCTGACTATGTATTGTTTTAGCGGCAGAAAACATATTTTTAAAACAACCATTCTAACCAGTATTGCGGGGCTAATAGGGTTAACTGTAATATGGCAAAGAATGTACCCTTTTCAAAAAGAACGAATTTACGCTTTTTTGGATCCACAAAGCTACTCTTCAACTACTGGGTATATTCCCATTCAAATTGAAAAAATTCTCAAGGAAGTGACATGGGGATTTCAAGCGATACCGAAAAACGCGCTATATCCTGAACTCCATACGGATTTTGTTTTTCTAACATTAACTTATTCTTATGGCTGGGGTTTCTCGCTGTTCCTTTTAGCAATATTAACAGTAATCTTTATAAAAATGGCCCTTATGACGGCAAAGATAAAGGACGAGTTTGGTAAGCTGCTAATCATCGGCGGTCTAACCATCTATTCAGCCCAGCTGCTTTACAACATTGGCATGATATTTGGATTCCTGCCAATTATCCGTATGTCGCTGCCATTTATTAGCTATGGCACCGTCCCGATCTTGATAAACAGTTTGGTAATCGGAATAGCACTGAGCATTTATCGGAGGAAGAATTTGATTTGTAACTAGACTGTTTTCCCCAATAATTCACCATGTTCCTCATAATGGCAAACAGAGAACCTTGGGAAGAGATGTGAATAATACATTGTACTTGATTAATGGAAGATTACTTATTATTCTCGGAATAATAGGTTATCTTGTTGTAAGAAGTATTCTTATTGGAGTAAAGCTTAAAAACAATAATCCGATATATTGGTTAATGGAAGTCATCAACTTTCTTTTTGTTTTATACCTACTTTTGGTTGTGTCAGTGACACTATTTCCACTGGCATTATGGATAGATTTTAATATCGAGCATATTAAATTTGGATTAAATCTGATTCCTCTTGTTTCAATCATAAAAGATATCAGTAATATTGGCACAGCTTATGATGGTGATGCTGCGTTTATGATTGGACTAATCATTAGAAATGTAGGCGGAAATATTTTATTATTAATGCCTTTAGGTGTATTAGCACCCCTAATATCTAATAAGTATATACATTTTAAAAATATCGTGAAACTAGGTTTTTTGATATCAATCAGCATTGAATCTATTCAGTTTATTGAAATAGTTGCAGGCGGTTATGGTCGTACAGTTGATGTGGATGATGTAATTTGTAATGTTATAGGTGCTAGTATCGGATACCTTATTTATAAAATTCTAATTCGATTAATAAATAAGTATCAGATAAAAGCTTTACAAACAATGGATCCTGAGAAAATGGCA
Source organism: Neobacillus sp. (assembly GCF_031988165.1). Taxonomy (NCBI): domain Bacteria; kingdom Bacillati; phylum Bacillota; class Bacilli; order Caryophanales; family Bacillaceae; genus Neobacillus; species Neobacillus sp. The sequence continues at coordinate 32,689 of NZ_DALZYO010000024.1, read as the reverse complement.
ATGTAGATTTGTTCCATTTTGCTCATAAAAAAAAGGGGGGAATTAGTAGTTTCACCCTCTTTTTGGGATTGGTATTTCTTGATTCTGTTGAATAAACATGCCTTCACAAACGATTGAATGTCTGAACAATTAAATAATCTCCATACCTTTAATAGTATCATTATAGTCATTTCGTACACTCTTGAATTCTGCCCAACCCATCCTCATTCCTCCAATAATCTTTCCATTTTCACAATAAAACCAAATTGTACCACTAAAGCATATAGCAAGGTTCATATATCAGAAAAAAGAACCTTTGATCAATAGTCAAAGGTTCAAAGGAGAACTAAGTAGTCATGACTAAGTTCCCAAATAGGAGGTCTAAACTCAGAAGAATTTAAACACCTTCATTTTATCATTATCGGAATATTCATTCAATAGTTTAAAGCTGTAAAGAGTAAAAGTTAGTTCGAATGGTTTACAATTGTTACAAGCCAAATGCTTAAAAAATTTCGTTGTTGACATACATGTATATACAAGTTAAAATGAAAACGTAATCAAAACTTGTATATACAAGCTAATTGGATTTTAAAAACTCACACATGCCTGTATATAAAAAGGATAAAAAAAAGAGATAGAAAATTGGGGTTAACCCATTAAAACAGGGGGAAAGACAAATGAGTAAGTACGCAGATACTTCAAAAGAGTTACTGAAGCACATTGGCGGTAAAGAAAACATTGCAGCCGTTACCCATTGTGTGACGAGAATGCGGTTTGTTTTAAACGATCCATCCAAGGCAGATATTAAAGAAATTGAATCAATAAAACTTGTAAAAGGTACCTTTACCCAAGCGGGACAATTTCAAGTAATCATCGGCAATGAAGTCTCAAGCTTTTACAACGACTTTGTCAAAATTGCCGGTGTAGACGGGACCTCCAAAGAAGAAGCCAAAGTAGCAGCGAAGCAAAATATGAACTGGCTGCAAAGAATGATTGCCCATCTTGCTGATATCTTCACACCATTAATCCCTGCCCTTGTTGTCGGAGGTTTGATCCTCGGTTTCAGAAATGTTATTGGGGACATCAAATTACTTGATGATGGGACTAAAACGATAATTGAAGTATCCCAGTTTTGGGCGGGTGTTCATTCATTCCTTTGGCTGATTGGTGAAGCGGTATTCCACTTCCTTCCAGTCGGAATTACCTGGTCGGTGACGAAGAAAATGGGTGGTTCACAAATTCTTGGTATCGTTCTGGGTATCACACTCGTTTCTCCACAATTGCTAAATGCCTATGGTGTTGCGGATGCAAAGGATATTCCAGTTTGGGATTTCGGTTTTGCCCAAATAAAGATGATTGGTTATCAAGCACAGGTTATTCCTGCCATTTTAGCCGGATTACTGTTAGCTTTCTTAGAAACCAGACTTCGTAAAATTGTTCCAAATTCAATTTCGATGATTGTTGTACCGTTCTTTGCCTTACTTCCAACAGTATTAATCGCTCATACTGTATTAGGTCCTATCGGCTGGAGCATTGGTTCTGGAATTTCAGATGTTGTTTATTCTAGCTTAACATCTTCATTTGGCTGGTTATTTGCAGCAATCTTTGGTTTTGCTTATGCCCCCCTGGTTATTACAGGGTTGCACCATATGACAAATGCGATTGACCTTCAGCTTATGAGTGAGCTAGATGGAACTAACCTATGGCCAATGATTGCCCTATCAAATATTGCCCAAGGTTCTGCGGTTCTAGCGATGATTTTTATTAATCGAAAAAATGAAGAAGAAAAGCAAGTATCGATTCCGGCTGCTATCTCTTGTTACCTTGGCGTTACAGAACCAGCCATGTTTGGAATCAACTTAAAATATGGATTCCCATTCTTAGCAGCAATGATTGGTTCAATGATTGCTGCCGTTATTTCAGTGGGGAGCAATGTGATGGCTAACTCCATCGGGGTCGGCGGTCTTCCTGGATTCCTATCGATTCAGCCGCAGCATATGATGATGTTCGCCATTTGCATGGTCGTTGCGATAGCCGTTCCCTTCATTTTGACCATTGTATTTGCAAAAACAGGAATGAATAAATTTTCTTTTAAAAAATAAATAAAACTCCAGTAATGGAGGGAGATGCCTCCCTCCTTTTTTCTCATTAAAATAAAAGACTCAATTCTAAAAGATTGTTGCTATCTTTGAAACGCTGATATAACACGTAAATTCGCTGATAAATGACTTGAACTCGCTGATAAAACTAATTATTCGCTGATATATCACTAAAAATCGCTGATAAAGTTTATTTTTTCATTAAAAAAAGACTTTTTAGCTTATAAACTTGGTTAAAAACAACAATGTTTACGAAAATAGCAAAAAAATCAGGCAGGTGTTATTAATTGAAAAACGCATGGTGGAAAAAAGCAGTCGTCTATCAAATCTATCCAAAAAGCTTTAATGACACGACGGGAAATGGGATTGGCGACATTCAAGGTATTATTGAAAAACTCGACTATTTAAAAAAACTCGGTGTTGATGTCCTCTGGCTCACTCCGATCTATCAATCTCCTCAACGTGATAACGGGTACGATATAAGTGATTATTATTCTATTCATGAAGAGTATGGGACCATGAATGACTTTAAAATGCTTTTGGATGAAGCACATAAACGGGACATGAAAATCATCATGGACATCGTCATCAACCACACTTCAACAGAACACGAGTGGTTTAAGCAAGCCAGGTCTTCTAAAGAGAATCCCTACCGTGACTTTTATATCTGGAAGGATGGCAGAAATGGCGAACCTCCGACAAACTGGGAATCCAAGTTTAGTGGTTCTGCTTGGGAATATGATGAAACCACTGAACAATATTACCTTCATTTGTTCGATGTCAGTCAAGCAGACTTAAACTGGGAGAATGAAAAGGTCCGTGCGGCTTTATATGAAATGATGCATTTCTGGCTAAATAAAGGTGTGGACGGTTTCCGTCTTGATGTTATTAATCTCATTTCCAAACATCAGCAGTTCCCTCAGGATAATAGTGACGGACGCAAATATTATACAGATGGGCCGCGCATCCATGAGTTTCTACATGAGATGAATGAAAAGGTTTTTTCAAAATACGATATCATGACTGTCGGCGAAATGTCGTCTACATCCATTAATAACTGTATTAAATACACCAACCCTAGCCAAGAAGAGTTAAATATGACCTTCAGCTTCCATCACCTGAAAGTTGATTATCCTAATGGCGATAAATGGACCAAAGCAGATTTTGATTTTCCATCCTTGAAACAGATTTTGTCTCAATGGCAGGTGGAAATGAATCAAGGAGGCGGCTGGAATGCCCTTTTTTGGTGTAATCATGACCAGCCCCGTGTAGTCTCCCGTTTCGGAAACGATATAAAGTATCATAAGGAATCTGGAAAAATGCTAGCAACAGCAATGCATTTGATGCAGGGCACTCCATATATTTACCAAGGGGAAGAAATCGGGATGACCAATCCGAAATTCGATTCGATTGATGAGTATCGCGATGTCGAGACATTGAATATTTTTAACATCAAGAAAAATGACGGGTTGGACGAGCAAGAGATTATTGAAATACTGAAACAAAAATCGCGGGACAATTCCAGGACACCTGTACAATGGAATGCGGGAAAAAACGCAGGATTCACAACCGGAACCCCTTGGATTGGCACAGCTGCGAATTATAAGGAAATTAATGCTGAAAAAGCCACTCAGGATGTAGACTCTATTTTTTATTACTATCAAAAGTTAATCCAATTAAGGAAAGACTATGATATCATTACAGCCGGTGATTTCGAACTTATTTTAGAAAATGATGCGGAAGTATTCGCCTATTTACGGACGAGCGAAAAGGAAAAATTGCTTGTCATCAATAATTTTTATGAAAAAGACAAGGTATTTGTCCTCCCTGCTCATTTACGTCTTGATGATTATGATAGTAAGGTGTTAATCTCTAACTATGAGGATTCTGCTCCAATTGAACAGGAAATTCTCTTACGGCCATATGAGTCGATTGTGTATCACCTGAAAAAATGAACGGAGTTGTCTTTATGACAAACAAGTACCTAACGATCTATAACAACATTGTCGAGCAAATTAAAAGCGGAGAAATTCTACCTCAGACGCTTCTCCCCTCCGAAAACGAGTTAAAGGATCAATTCGATACCTCGAGGGAAACGATACGTAAGGCGCTAAACCTGCTCTCACAAAATGGCTATATTCAAAAAGTTAGAGGAAAAGGTTCGATAGTCATTGACATCAGTAAATTTGATTTTCCTGTTTCCGGACTGGTCAGCTTTAAAGAATTAGCGAAAAAAATGGGCAGCAAACCAAAAACGATTGTCACCGAGCTTGAGTTAATCAAACCAGATGTCGTTATTAGAAAGCAGCTACAACTTTCTAGTAAAGACCTCGTCTGGAAGGTTATTCGCACACGGGAAATGGGCGGAGAAAAAATTATTTTAGATAAGGATTTCTTATATAAAAAATACGTTCCAAACCTAACAGAAGAAATTTGTGCCGATTCGATTTATCAGTACCTTGAAAATGAATTAAATCTGACGATTAGCTTCGCTAAAAAGGAAATTGTTGTAGAGGAACCTTCTGAAGAAGACCGGACCCTGCTGGATCTGGAGGGATTTCACAATGTAGTGGTTATCAAAAATTATGTATATTTAGATGATGCTACCCTCTTCCAATATACAGAATCGAGGCATCGTCCTGATAAGTTTCGCTTTGTCGACTTTGCACGGAGAACACGCTAACTTCATCAATGCCCAAAAAAAGAGGAGACCTATTTTCACGTTGATTTTGGGTCCCCTCTTTTCTATCTTCAAAATACCTATTTACTTCCTGCTCTCCAACTCATCCCCCAGTTAAATGCGCGATCCATCTGTTCATGTCCGTCGTAATATTCAACCAATCTTTTTACGTTAAATGTTTTATTTTGAACATTTTCAACCATTGCAATCTGTGCAAAAACTATTTACTTTACTAATACTTCAGGAGTTATTTCTCTAATTTATTCACTTATGTCTATCATTTTGGAAATTTTCCCATCTAGTCTTGAGGAAAAACGTAGGGAATTTTGCTACAATGAGAATACCAATGATTGAGGTGATTTCTATGTGTGGCCGATTTACTTTAACAGCAACATTCGAAGAAATAATCGATCGTTTCGATATTCAATCCTTTATGGAGGAAGAACTTTATTCGCCCAGCTATAATATTGCCCCGTCTCAAGCAGTCCTAGCCGTTATTAATGACGGAAAATCGAACCGAATGGGGTTTCTAAATTGGGGTCTCGTTCCCCCTTGGGCAAAAGATAGGGCCATTGGCAATAAAATGATCAACGCCCGGTCCGAGTCATTAACTGAAAAGCCCAGCTTCCGTAATGCATTCAAAAAGAAACGTTGTTTAGTCATTGCCGATAGCTTTTATGAGTGGAAACGCCATGAGGATAAAACGAAAACCCCCATGCGCATTAAACTAAAGTCAGATGAAATGTTTGCCATGGCCGGCATTTGGGAGGGATGGAAATCACCGGAGGGAAAAACGCTTTACACATGCTCGGTAATCACAACCGGTCCCAATGACCTGATGAAAGGTATACATGATCGAATGCCAGTCATTTTAAAGCCGGAGGATGAAAAAATTTGGCTAGATCCATCCATTTCTGATACCAATTTTCTACATCAATTCCTTGTCCCTTTCGATGACAATTTAATGGAGACGTACGAAGTATCTTCTCTTGTGAACTCACCTAAGAATAACTCAGTTAATCTTATTCAAAAGATTTGTTAAAAATACTTTTTCAACATGGACAAGTTAACTACATGCAGGTACAAGCTACATCATATGCTGTACTAACCCATAAAGATTTTCCTTCTTTCAAAAGTGGCTCTGGCCGCTTTTTTTTTGTACTCCCTTCATTGTGGTGTACTTCAACAATCAGGTGGAAAAATCTGATAAAATGCAACTTATCAGCGATTTTTTATTGTTTATCAACGAATATGTCGCTTTTATCAGCGGATTTTTAAATGTTTTTCAGCGAATCTAAAATTGAGTGTCAGCTAATTCCAAAAGCACCTATCTTTTAAAGAAAAGCCGTACGAAAAAATACCCCATTTCTGTGAAATGGAGTTATGTTATGTAAAAAATGCTCATTTAATTTTCCCGGTAAAAATCTTAAACAACTTTTGAAAAAATCTTTTAAAAAGCTTAAATACAGAACCAAGAAAGTGAAAAAATCCTTCAAAAACCACTTCAACGATGAAATCAACGATTATTTCAAACAAATACTGCATTTTAGAATTCCTTCTCCTTCAATAGACCAAGGCTATTAACAGGCTAAAATTAATTAATATTTTTTGGCTTGAACAATCTGGCTTGAAATGCTCACAAATTCAAATGATAAATGAACAACAGCCCCTTACTCCCCATCTCCCGCGCCCCTTTATCGATAAATCCTCCTTTTTTATATACATGCTGTGCCAATGTATTTTGTTGATTTACAGTTAATATAACTTCATTTATTTCTGGAAAATGTTTGTTTACAAAATCGGGCAGCAATTGTAATGACCTTTGTGCGATCCCTTTCCCCTGAAAAGATGAATCTACTGAATAGGCCCTAAGAAGAAGAGCCTTTTTATTATCTGTATACTCTTTAACACCTTCCCATCCATGCAGGACAAAAAAGCCCGCTGGTTTTTCATCATAAAGAATCATTACCGGGAAGCGGTCAGTAACATTTTCACATGCTGCAATAGCATCCAAAGGGTGTGCAGTATATTGTAGTTGCTCGTCTGATAAAAAATAATGTTTTAATTGAGGACGAATCTCAGAATGATAAAATTCTAAACGGGTGATTTCGTTTGAAATAAAAGATCTATCCATTTATGTCCTCCTTTTTTTCCTATCGATTTCAACTCTCTTTATGAGTATCCCACCAATCTCTTACTTCAAAAATACCACTTACTTCCCTTTTTGCTTTTTCAAATACTTCTACTGTTTCATCAGTCGAATAGGAAAGAATATAATGGGACGGTGTTTCACTTAGAATCCGAAAGGAACTGATTTCCCCATCCTGCATTTCAACCATATATACCTTTCCACTCAAAACCTCATTAGTTAGCCGCAAATTTTTCATAGACAATCATCCCCTTAAACTACTTTATTATCACATTAACAGATTTCAACCTTCAGGACTGAAAAAAATTTGAACGGATTTTGAAAATTAATAAATTTACAGGTTAACCTAACGGGTATAACTCTACTTCCAAAAAAATCGATAATCATCACCTATTATTATCCTTCCTTCATCTTTATTTGAAAAGGACAACTTTCGATCTATTAAAAGATAATATGAAGCAGTCATTTCGACAGCTTCCGTAGATTGGATTTCGCGGCTATTTGTTTTTTTAAGAGACCAAAGCAAAGTGCAAAGAATGCACTTAGTACCATTCCCATACAGAAAGTAATCCAATTAAAATAAATCGTATTCGTATACTGGTTGTACCAGCCAAAACGATAAATTCTCGATTTAGGTTCCTCTGGTCCTCCACCCAACAGATGGACCAGATTGTTAATAAAGTCCACTTCAACGAAGATTAAAATAATAAGGACAATAACCAATAATATTATCAGATGAAGACGGTGCTTGAGTTTTATCTTACATGCTACCACGATAAACCATCGAAAAAGATTAAAGAGAAATAGGAGATAAAATAAAACAGTTGGCATCATGAACAGGATGGCAATATTTCCATTTCCCGAAATTTGAGAGGGTTCAATCGTACTCATGTCAATCAAAATAAATCCCATAATACTTAAAACCATTAACATAATACAAAAGACTAAATATACTGTGCTCTTCCTCATGTGTTTAGCCCCCTTTCTATCAGCTTCACTCGGATCCTTACTAATTGTTCATTTATGCACGAATTCATTGATAAATAACAACCCCCGAAAAATAAAAATACTCAAGGTGACTGACACCATCATTAAACAGAAGTTCATTAATCAGCAAAATTTAGGAAATATAAGCATAATCGAAAATTTGGAAGGTAGGAACGATTGCTCGTGGGGATGAAGGTAAAAAAATGGCTCTATTACCTGTTATAACTTAGGGACAAGGTCTTTACTCCGTTTGCTATATTGTACATTTAAATGGTCGTGTTGGGTGTTTATTTAATAAAGCCAAAAACGTTTGAATCATATCTAACCTCTGTTTATTGGGTTTTGACAACACTTGCTACGGTTGGTTTCGGTGACTACACTCCATAAAGAAACCATCCATCATTAAACTCAAATTCTATCCAATAATGGGATGCAGCGATGGCATCCCGCCATTTATTCAAATGGAAAAATAATAAAAGGAATTGGAAACTTTTATGAATCCCATTTTTTCATATAATCTTTGGGCTGTTATGTTATCGATGGCTGTTTCAAGCAAAACTCCTTTTGCGCACGTTTCTTCTGCAAAGTGAATCGCGTTTTTTATTAATTTCTCTCCTAAACCCTTTCCACGGACATGTTCCTTTACATATAAATCGTTTAATACCCAAGACCGCTTCATACTCACTGAGGAAAACGATGGATATAGCTGAACAAAACCAACCGGATTAACATCATCATAGGCAATGAATACTACCGATTCTTTGTTTGCGAACCTAGCTTTCAAAAACTCCTTTGCCCCCTCCATGTCAGACGGTTGTTCATAAAAGATTCTGTACAAATCAAATAATTCCGTTAAAGAATCAAGGTCATTTAATGTTGCTTTATGTATAATCATTTTGAAAATCTCCCTTTTTATTTGGCTTTTCCTATGAAATTATCCATTTAACCAATTTTTGAATGATAATCATTTAAATAGCATCACTACATATAATTGAGATCAACATCCAAAATTCAGTATTCTACATTTTATATTCTTTATCTTTCATTAAATTCCTTCTTAAACCAAGTTTATTAGGAATAAATTCCATAACGGCCATTTTATATATTTATAATTATTGATATTATAAAAAATCACATAGCAAACTGTTCTGCACATTCCATATTCCTCTATTATTTTCAAAATATTGCCTGTGTCCATTTTCTATAAGAACTTGATTCATACTCATAACCAGACTATGCGAAAAGTACTTTTCGTTTTACTAAAAGGAGTTGATACTTATACGTTATCAATGAAAAAACCTTGATTTTATTCAAGGTTTTTTCATTACTGTTGAAATCATAAAAGAGGTCAGATTTACAAACTGTTTGATTAGAATATTATTTATTGTAACTGAGGAAACTTAAAGCCTCCATCAATACTGGCCTGGAAAACCGCCCATTCCTCCATGACCGTGATATCCGTGCCAGCCTCCGTGACATCCTCCATGCCAGCCCCCGTGCCAGCCATGTCCTAGGTATCCTCCCATACCACCATAGCCACCCATTCCCGGGTATCCTCCCATGCCACCATAGCCACCCATTCCTGGGTATCCTCCCATGCCACCATAGCCACCCATTCCTGGGTATCCTCCCATACCACCATAGCCACCCATTCCTCCGTAGCCACCCATTCCTGGGTATCCTCCCATGCCACCATAGCCACCCATTAATTGTCTCATATCATTCATTCAAGCATCTCTCCTTTATTTAGGTTACAGTCTAGACTATGTTGAAACTACGAAAAGGCATAGGCAGATGTCCTGTTTTTACGAAACAAATTGGGTGGCTTCAGGTATGGAATTGAATGTTCACATTGTCCTACAACCTTGTTGAGCAATCCTGGTACCGACTATATGTTTTTTTCTCGATTAAATGTTAAGGTTCCTCAATCATTCATGAATCAATCTCGTCGTAAGAATCACTGTACAGAGGAGCAGATTATCTTGTTAAATATTAATGCATCGTTACTCAGAAAACATAAAAAAGGATAGATGGAAGCCGCAACTACAGCTTCCGTCTACCCTATATTTTTTCATATGGATTGATATTAAAGAATTATTCGTTCTCCATTTTATCTTTATTGAACCATAGTGGTTCTTCGTCATCGACTTCTCCATTATAGTTGATTAGAATCTCTTCCCCTGCTTTAATATCCTTATAAGCAAAGAAGTCAAACGTGTGGTTCGGAAAGTTAATTTCATAAATAGCATTGGGCTGATAGGAATGATTAAACAACATTCCATAGCCTAAGAGGAACGCTGTATGGTTTTGGCCATACTCAAAAGCATAATCAGCTAGTAATGTTTTCTCAATATGAACATGTTCCCGATTGGGATAAGGAATAACAGGAGCCTCATGAATTAGCTCACCTTTTGCAATATCACGAGTTGCAAATACCCCTCTATTTAACTCTCCATCACTCAATTTCGAAGTCTTTACCTCAATCATGTTAATCACCTATAAATTCTTTCATTAGAAGATTTTTTATCTTCTTAAGATTGCCAGTAAATAAGGAAGAAAGCAAATTTTTTTTTAAAATTCATGGTGCCTGACACGAATTTGTAAATTATGGTAATTTGCGGATTTTAAAATAAACAACAAAAACAACAAATTATTATATCCTTATTACGGATAAAAAATGTACTATTTTAGATTAACCAACATAAAATGGAATATACGTTCGTAAGGAGGCGAGGATTTTGATAAAAAATAATGAGTCCTTCATTACAGGTGAAATGTTGGTCAAGTATTACGAACTGAATAAGAAGAAAAAGGAAATTGAAGTTGAGATGAATCAATTAAAGGATGTTTTTCAAACTTATTTTAATAACTTGGTTGGTTCTGAACAGAAAGGGGAAATTACGATCAGCGGCTACAAGCTCCAAAGACAAATTCGAAAATCAGAAAAATATAATGATGACGAAACGATTAAAAGATTAGAAGAGTTACAGATGAATGACCTAATTCAAGTAGTTAAAAAGCCGGATGATGTAAAAATTAAATCTGCTCTTAATCTCGGATTATTAAATCCCAATCATCTGGAAGGATGCATCATTACGACTTACTCACCCGCAATTTTGGTAAAACCGTTAACGCCAAGATAAATGGTAATCAATGTTCCTGTAGCCACTAAATTGTTCAATAAAACGCTTGGGATATTGACCCCAAGCGTTTTGCTTTTTAATTAGAAACCTATTCCATTATAAAAAAATGATAAAGATATCGCTAGCTATCAAAAAGCTAGCAAAGTGATATATAAGTGATAACCACGAGCGCCAATTAATCTAGCTCTTTCATATTGCTTCTAAAAAACCTCCAAAGATATAATCTCATTAAAATTAGGACTTTCTCTGTTCTATTGATAATTACTTAAAAAACAATTCCTCAATAATACTATTATTTTTGTTTTATTTATATGATCTATTGTTTAACCCACAAAACAGTTACGAAATAACAGCGGCAGCTTGATTTACACCTCGTATGGACTGGAGAGCTTGGATTGATTATTGAAAATGCGGAGAGTGATTTGAGGATAACTTATCCTAGGGAGTTGCTTGATATCCCCTAACTGTGAACGCAGGTGCTAGACAAATTTCAAAGTTCAAATTTTTGTACAATCTTATTTTTTACAAAAAGCAGACCCTTTTTGATGAATCAAAGGTCTGCTTTCCAAGATGATTATTCACCTAAATCGACATTGTGGTACACTTGCTGCACATCATCAAGATCTTCGATGACATCAATCATTCTTTCAAATTTTGCTAGTGCATCTTCTGGAAGTGTGATTTCATTTTGCGCAAGCATCGTTAATTCAGCAACGGTAAATTCAGTAACACCCGCATTCCTAAATGCTTCCTGCACGGCATGGAACTGGTCAGGCTCAGCATAAACGATAACTGAATCTTCCTCCTCTAAAATGTCGCGTACGTCCACATCTGCTTCCATTAATAGTTCAAGCACCTCATCGGCTGTTTTCCCTTCCACACCGATAACCGCCGTTGCATCAAACATATAAGCAACGGAACCACTCACACCCATGTTCCCGCCGTTTTTGCCAAAGGCAGCTCGTACATCAGAGGCAGTACGATTCACGTTGTTCGTCAGTGCGTCAACAATAACCATGGATCCATTGGGACCGAAGCCTTCATAACGAAGTTCAGTATAGCTCTCTTCTGAACCACCCTTGGCTTTTTCGATCGCCCGGTCAATAATGTGTCTTGGTACATTGTACGTTTTTGCCCGCTCTAGAACGAATCTTAGAGCCTGATTTGATTCAGGATTTGGTTCACCCTGCTTAGCGGCTACATAAATTTCAACACCAAATTTTGCATAGATACGACTTGTATTTGCATCCTTTGAAGCTTTCTTTTCCTTAATATTGTTCCATTTACGTCCCATATGAACACTCTCTTTCCGCTTTGAATCTACACAAAATAATTATAATGAAAAAAGCTTCCATTTCAATACTTTTTCAAAATAACAATCAGGAGTTCGTTGCATAATTCTATTGTTGAAGACGTTGCAAACTTTCACAGATAATATTATACCTTAATTGCATCATTTGTTAAGTGTGTAATAATTCAAAAAGGACAAGAAATTCTAGAGTTAGAAACAAAAAGGACAAATCGACAAGGATAGGAGGACGAAATCCTTCATATCGCCGTCCATTTAGACTTTATTTTATTACACTAGCATCTGAAACAAGGTGCTATCCTTATTTACCTCCCTATATATGAAGCCTTTCGTCTTAATCCGATCAATTAATGAAAAGTAGTCCTCTTTATCCTTCAGTTCGATACCAACTAATGCTGGTCCTGTTTCTCGATTATTTTTTTTCGTATATTCGAAATGACTAATATCATCATTTGGACCTAGGACGTCAAATAAAAATTCACGTAGGGCCCCAGGCCGCTGTGGGAATTGAACAATAAAATAATGCTGTAGTCCTTCATAAAGCTTGGAACGCTCTTTAATTTCCTGCATTCTGCCAATATCATTATTACCGCCGCTTACGATACAAACGATTGTTTTGCCCTTAATTTCATCTGCATATGTATCCAAAGCAGCAACGGAGAGGGCTCCCGTCGGCTCAACAACTATGGCATTTTCATTGTATAGCGATAAAAGCGTGGTGCACACCTTACCTTCTGGTACAACAATAATATCGTCAACGATTTCCTTACAGATGCTAAAGGTCTTTGAGCCGACTGTTTTTACGGCGGCACCATCAACAAATGGATCAATTTTTTCAAGCGAAGTTACTTCTCCTTTTAAAATCGATTCCTTCATCCCTGCTGCCCCTTCAGGCTCGACACCAATTAATAGCGTTTGCGGAGAAAAGTGTCTTAAGTAAGTTCCGACCCCAGCGAGGAGGCCGCCACCGCCAATTGCCGCAAACAGATAATCAATTCTTTCAGGACAATCAGAGAGCAGCTCCACGGCTACTGTCCCTTGTCCGGCAATCACATCAAAATCATCAAAAGGGTGAATAAATGTACGGTTTTCGGCCTGGCTACAAACCATAGCATTTTCATAAGCATCGTCAAAGGTGTCGCCTACTAAGACAATCTCGACACTGTCTTTACCCCAAAATTTGACCTGATTTACCTTTTGCTTTGGAGTGGTACTTGGCATGAAGATTTTTCCATTAATATTTAACAGCTGGCAAGAATAGGCCACCCCTTGGGCATGATTACCGGCACTTGCACAAATAATACCGTTTTCTAGCTCTTCTGAACTAAGTTTTTTGATTCGGTTATAGGCCCCGCGAATTTTAAACGAACGAACGCTTTGCATGTCCTCTCGCTTTAAATAGACATGGCAGCCATATCGTTCGGACAATAAATGATTATATTGCAGGGGAGTTGGCGAAATTACATCCTTAATCATATGACTGGCAATGATAATATTCTCCACATTAAATGGTTTTTTTTCGACTTTTTGATTCATTTTCCTTTTTCCCTCCCAGTTTTTGTAGTTCCAGTTGATTGAAAAAACGAATAAATTATAGCAATGTCCTTTTTAAACGACAAAAAACCCGCCCCAGTGTATAGGGACGAGTTAACTCGCGATACCACCCTACTTCCGCAACAAATAATTCGCTGCGGCTCTCGATCGACGCACAAATAAATTGTACGCGTTCCATTTTAACGGCGGACTTTACCGGCCTAGCTTACCTTTACTCTCGGCTAAGCATCTCGGAGCTGATCTTCAGATATTCCTGCCATCGACTCCCACCAACGTCGACTCTCTTTGGTACACGGACATACCCTACTCTTCTCGTCATCGATTCATCTTAAATTATAAAAATAAGGGTAACACGAGAAAAGTTAGTCGTCAATATTTTTTGATTATTTTAACTATTTTGTAAATTATAAAGCGCTTTCATCAAATGGTGCCTGACACCATTTGTGTTATAATCACTTTAAATAGAGTAATAATTCGGAAATTTAGAAGGAGTGAAAGAAATGATTATTCCTTACAATGGCATTTCCCCCTCCATCCATGAATCAGTATTTGTGGCCCCAGGTGCTTATATCATTGGTGATGTTAAAATCGGGAAGGATTCGTCAGTCTGGTTTAATGCGGTTTTGCGGGCCGATGATGGACCAATTGTTATTGGGGAAAGATGCAGTATTCAGGATAATACCACGATACATATGTTTGAAGCATGTATCATAGAAGATGATGTGACAGTCGGTCATAATGTCATTTTACATGGTTGTAAAATTGGCAGGAGATCCATTATTGGTATGGGATCAACACTTTTAGACAATGTAGAAGTTGGTATGGAATGTATCATTGGGGCAAATACTCTGCTTGCCGGAGGAATCAAAATCCCGCCCCGCTCTCTCGTTCTTGGTTCACCGGGGAAAGTCGTGCGTGAATTGACCGAAAAAGACTTACAAATGCTGCAAATGTCCAGTGATCATTATGTCCAAAAAGGACGAGAATTTAAAGAATTGCTAAAATAACAGCACACCTAAAACCATCTATATAACAGGAAAAAGAGATGCTGAACGAAGCACCTCTTTTTCCAAAGAATTCATCCAGTATTTATAGTGTCACAATAATCGGGCCTTCTTTAGTGAGAATCATAGTATGTTCATACTGGGCGACAAAGCTTTTTTCAGTAGCATAGGTCCATTCGTCATCCAATTGAATTACTTCCTCTTCAAGTGTTGAGATAAATGGTTCAAAAGCGATAACCATACCCTCCTTAAGCAATTCATCATCCCATGGCTCAAAATAATTATATACATAATCAGGTGATTCATGGATGGAACGGCCAATCCCATGCCCTGTTAGGTTCTTGATTACTGTTAATCCATGCTGCTTTGCCGTTTGGTATACGACTTTTCCGATCCCGCTTTTCTTAGAACCCGGCTTGCATTTCTTAAGCCCTTCTTCAAAGGCCAATTTAGCAACTTCGCATATTTTGGTTAACAATTCATCTCCTTCACCGACAACGATAGAGATCCCTGTATCTGCGAAATAGCCATTCTTGGACCCTGAAACATCAATATTTACTAAATCCCCTTCCTGGATAACCCGGTCTCCCGGAATTCCATGGGCCACTTCTTCATTCACACTAATGCAAGTGTACCCTGGAAAATCGTATTCACCCATAGGAGCTGAAACGGCCCCAGCCTTTTCAAAAAGCTCTCCAGCAAGTGTATCAAGTTCTTTAGTCGTTACGCCAGGTATCGCCCTTTGAACCAACTCATCCCTTATAGAGGCAACAATCCTGCCAATTTCCTTTAAACCATTAAAATCTGCTTCTGTTTTTGCAATCATCGTTTTTCCCCACTCATTAAATTATTTACATCCATTATTATATTGTACTTTTATTTTTAATAATAGCCAAAATTAATGGAGGGCTAATGCATCTTCCCCTATAAACGTTGTTCTCTATTGAAGGGTATCACTTTTTAATAAATCTTCTTTTCATATTCAATAAGAGTTAATCGATCATTAATGACATATTCCCTGGTTTTTTTATAACCAAATTTTTCATAAAAATGACGATTTCGAGCATTATCCTTTGGCGTGTCAAGACTCCAATTCTTTACTTGTGGAAATTTCTTTTCGATGGTTGAAACAATTGTGCTCCCTAAACCCCTATTTTGACAGCCTGGACTTAGAAAAATCCGAAACAATCGATAATGGGTATCCGATATTTTCACTATGCAGGCACCACCAGCTATTTTACCATCAACAAATATGGTGTAATGAAAGGAATGGTTGATTTTATACTTGAAAAAATCCAAGGATTCGGCAGCTGGGCTAGTATCATAATCCCGATACTTTTTCAAATCAGATTGAAATGCTTCCTTTTGGATTTTTAACAACGCTTCTGCTTCGGTCATTTTTGTCTTTGAAAATTTAAAATCCATTTCCTCACCTCTGACTACATTTCAACCAGTATATGCAATTTCACAGTACTTGAAATAACAACAAAATATTTCCGTTTAAAAGGGTCAAAACATGCTGCAAGTATATCCCTAAGATAATAAAAGGAATCACCAAAAAAATAAATGGAACATTCATGGGGATTGACAAAAGTAAAGAATCATTATAAGATACAAAACGTAACAATTACGATTTAAAGAATCTATCAATCTTTTACTTTACCAATAAATATCTACACTAAATCGTAACTATTCTAATTTATAAAAATGAAAGAAAGGGATGTAGACAATTGAAAAGACTTTTTTTTCCATTGATAATTTTTGTATTAATCTTAAGCGGCTGCTCCAATGCTGTTCAGACTAAAGGAGAAAATGCGAATGAAAAAACAAAAAAACTACATATCGTAACCACCTTCTATCCAATTTATTATTTTACCCAACAAGTGGCTGGCAGCGCTGCAAACGTTGAATTATTAATCCCAAATGGTGTTGAACCCCACGACTGGGATCCAACTGCAAAGGATTTGGCTAAAATCCAAGACGCAGATCTATTTATCTATAACAGTCGGTACTTTGAAACATGGGCGGAAAAAGTACTAAAAAGTATTAATCAATCAAACTTAAAGGTTATTGAGGCTTCCAAAGGGATAGAATTGATAAATTCAGACTCGGAAGAGCAAGACCATCATTCCGAACAAAGCGCTTCTAAAGATCCTCATGTCTGGCTGTCTCCTGTATTGGCAGGGCAAGAAGTTGATACTATTGCTCAAGCATTAGAAAAGAGAGACCCCAAAAATAAGGAATTGTATCAAAAGAATGCCGAAGCTTTTAAGTCTCAACTTTCTGAATTAGATCGCTTATACAAAGCAACCGTTGTTCAGGCAAAGAACAAGGAATTTGTTACACAACACGCTGCATTTGGCTATTTGGCGAAACAATATGGCTTAACGCAAATTGCGATTGCTGGACTATCCCCTGACGTTGAACCATCTCTTGGAAAATTGAAAGAATTAACGGATTTAACAAAGAAGAAAAATGTAAAGATTATTTATTTTGAAGGACTTACTTCGTCTAAAGTGGCTCAGACATTAGCCAATGAAATTGGAGCAAAAACAGAAGTCTTAAATCCATTGGAGGGCTTAACGAAAGAAGAGCAACAAAAAGGGATGAACTATATAGATGTGATGAAAAAAAATCTAGAGTCGTTAAAAAAATCACTATTAGATTAACACTTTATATTTCACTTGAACCTTCGAATGGATTCAGGTTATACGAATAAATAAGGACTTCAGAGCATAAAGCTATTTAATAACCTAAAATTAGGGGGTTATTATGTTGGATGCACTTGAAATCTTTATTTGGATCCTATTATCGCTCTTAAGCATTTCCTTTATTTTTTCATTATTCTTAGTCGCAAGAAAGCCGATGGCTGGAAAACGAAAGAAAGATAAAAGGTTCGGTGAGTATATGTAACGGTGTCAGGCACCAAATAAAACAGACCGAACACTCGTCCGGTCTGTTTTCTGATTTATGATCTAGGATGGACTTTCACTCAAAGCCCCCGTTTTAGCCGGGATGAGGAAACTCAACACTACGGTAACGAGACTCAAACATAGTGCGTAAAGAAACACGTTTTGCATCCCGATGACAATGTTCGCTGCATGGTTAAGAATCAGTCCCATTACCGTAACACCGATAGAGGTTCCAATATTTCTCAAGAACATTTGCAGTGAAGTCGACACCCCTTTGATGGAAGAATCAGCAAATTCTTGAGAAGCAATCGTTCCAACCGCAAATAATAAACCAAAGGAAAATCCCTGTATAGTCAAAATGATAAACAAATTAGTATAGGATAGATCCTTTATGAATATAAATAATGCCAGTCCGGAAATAGCTGTAATTAAGCTTCCAGTGATAAACAAAGGTTTATAACCAAAACGGAGAATCCAATTTCCTGCAGGAGTACTGCCAAACATCCACCCCACGGCAATACTTAAGAGAATCAAGCCGCTTTTATAAATACTCATATGAGCGCCTTCCTGAAGAAACAACGGAATAAAATTCGACGTTCCGAAAAAGGACAGGCAATAAACTAACATGAAAAGGTTGGTCATCAGAATACCTTTATTTTTAAACAGCGCTACTGGAAGGAATGGATGTGCTTCTTTCCTTTCCACTAATGCAAATACAATCAAACCAATAAAACCAATGATAACGTACCAAATGGAATTACTCATGTTCGTTGCTAACAATAAGAGCGTAATGGAAGCTCCGAATAAGAAGAAACCTTTAAAATCGATATGAGTCTTTTTAAATTCAATTTGTTCCTTATATGGAAGCAAGCAAAGCACAGTGGCAATGCCAATCGGAATATTGATAAAGAAAATCCATCTCCATGTCAATGCTTCTACAAAAAACGAGCCCAATACAGGACCGACAATCGAAGATAGGGCCCAAATACTGCTAAATACTGCTTGGATCCTGCCGCGCTTTTCAATCGTAAACAAGTCACCTACGATGATCATCGAGAGCGGAACCATGCCACCTGCTCCCAACCCTTGAACGCCCCTGTAAATAACGAGCATAACCATTGAGTTCGCCATTCCACAAAGGATCGAGCCAACAGTGAAAATTCCAACAGATATTATTAATAGCCTTTTTCGTCCATACATATCAGATAGTTTCCCATAAAGCGGGACCGTCACCGTACTTGCTAACATATAGACAACAAAAATCCAGGCAAATAGCTCCATTCCTCCAAGTTGTTTTACAATTGTTGGACTCGCCGTTTGCATAATATTGGCATCCAGTGCCGAAATGAGGGTTGTAATCACAAGCCCCCAAAATACAAATTTATTTTTCCCCATAGAAACCTCCTAAGTAGATAAAACAAGATGATTATTTCCTCTTTTTTACATAAATTTTTTTACACTTCAACCATTATAACAAAATTTCTCAAAATATATTTAACTATTTATGAAATCTTAAGTAAGCCCCAACAACAAAAGACCCCAACAATGCGTTAGAGTCCTCAATTATTATTTTTTTTTAATGTTTAAAGCTCAATTCCTTACTCAATAACTTCTGAGTAATCGTTGGCAGCATAATTTCTACGGTGGTTCCTTCCTTTTCCTTACTGTGAATGGTTAACTCACCGTTATGACTTTCGATAATTTTAAAGCAGGTCATAAGACCGAGACCCGTCCCCTTTTCCTTCGTGGTATAGAATGGCTCCCCAAGTGTGTGAATACGTTCTTTCGGAATCCCCACGCCCTGATCGACAATTTGAATAGAAACATTCCCTTCTCGCTTTGCCATTACCTTAACCTCTATATTTCCTCCGCCCGGCATAGCCTCAATCGCATTCTTAAGAAGGTTTAGAAAAACCTGTTTTAGCTGATTTTCTTCGCAGCTTATCATTGGTAAATCACTTTCATATTCGACGAAAATCTGTACATTGTTCAATATAGATTGGGTATTAATTAACGTTACTACATCTTTTATTAATACCTTTACATCTTGTTCTACAAACACAGCAGCCGTCGGTTTGGCAAGAACTAGGAATTCACCAACAATGTCGTTTATCCTTTCAAGCTCAGACAGAACAATATCATAATATTCATCCTGGAGCTGGTTAGACTTGAATAACTGAATAAATCCTTTAATAGAAGTTAGCGGATTACGGATTTCATGGGCAATACCTGCAGCCATTTGACCCAACAATGCCAGTTTTTCAGACTTTTGCAGCAGCCGTTCCGTTTGTTCTCTTCTTTCCGTTATATCCTTCCCGATGGAAAGTATGGCCTCTTTTCCACCAAAAACGATAAACAAAGAAGAAACCTCATAGAAACACAATGTTCCATCCAAACGCTTGGCTTTGTATTCAATCGTGTTTATCGGCTGTTTTGCTTTCTTTATCTGCTTAAATCGTTCCAATAAGCGATTTTCATACTCAGGAACAATAAAATCAAAAATAGATTTACCGATTACTTCATCTTTTTGGGTAGCTCCAACCATGAAAACAGCTGCATTATTCGCAAAAATAATCTTATGTTCCTCGGAGATATAAACCGGCTCAGGCAATGAATCTATCAATTTCTTATAGCTTTCTTCACTAGCACGTGCTTTTTTTTCATAGTAGCGAGCCTTATCAAATTGCCATCCCACCGCCCAAGCAATAAGTGAAAAAATAAAAAAGTCTACCGTAAAAAATGGCTTTTTATGAAAATAGAGCTGGTAGGAAGTAAATAGGATGGAAATGACCAGAAGAATAATTTGTCCTGATTTTTTCATTTCTTTGTCCTCATATTAGGAATAGTTACTTTTATTAATTCGACATGTTCCTATATTTCCCTTCACTCATTTCTATTTTTCTGTAATTTATGGAAAATAAATGATGAAAGCATAGAATAGAGGTATTGTGGAGGAGGAATGGGGAAATGTCTATACACACATTCCTATAGACACATACACTATCTCGTATTAAAAAATTGACGAGGAGAGATATTTGTGGAAAAAAAGCACTTTGTAAGTTCAAATCTAATGCCCAACCAACCGATGGTAAGTGCGAATATAATGCCCACCCAGCCAACAATGCCAACAAATGTTTTACCAAATATACCCTATATAGCTCCACAGGTTTATCCGCAACAAACTTGTTACCCAGCTTATCATGATTGTTGTTATCCAATGCATGACCCATGTTGTCCACCGCTGATGCATGACCCATGTTGTCCACCGCTGATGCATGACCCATGTTGTCCGCCGCTGATGCATGACCCATGTTGTCCGCCGCTGATGCATGACCCATGTTGTCCGCCACCGATGTTTAACCCATGTTGTCCACCACCGATGTTTAACCCATGTTGTCCACCGCCGCTGCCTAATCCTTGCTGCTTTCCAATGCATCACCCTTGCTGCTAACCTTAATTAGGAATTTTTCCTATCGGTGCCATCCAACTAAATAAGAAATAATCCACCGCTAGGGGTGGATTATTTCTTATTAAGTCTCGAATGAGTACGAATTTTATTTCCAGATTGCTAGGAATCAATTTTCTCTTAAAAAGCTACCAATTACCCGCAAATACTCTTCCTCTTCTTCTAAATAAGGCATATGGGCACTATTCTCAAACACATGTAATTGCGAATTAGGGGTCTGATTGCTGTAATACTCGGTTGTTTCCGGAGTAGCCTCATCAAAACGCCCACATGTATAGAGAGTTGGACAAGTGATTTCCTTTAACCGTGAGGTACAATCAAAAGTCTTCAGATTACCCTTCACAATGAATTCCGAAGGACCCCACATAATATTGTAAATTTCAGGATTTCTAAATTGTGCCCCTTGTCTCAAGTGTTCTGGTTTTGGAATTCGACAAACGAAATGTTTGTTAAATACCTCAATCGCCTCTGTAAATTCCGCAGAATCGGTTGTACCATTTTCTTCACATCTTTGAATGGTTTCTTGAATTTCGATGGGTAGCTTTTGCAGATTGCGTTTTTGGTCTTGTTCCCATAAAGGAGCGCTAAGGCATGGGCTTGAAAAAATAACACTTTTCACCCCGCTTGGCCTTGTTAAGCAATAGGCAGCCGCAAGCGTTGTCCCCCATGAATGGCCGAGAATATGTACTTCATCAAGGTTCAGTGCTTGTCTTACCTGAGCTAATTCCTCCACAAACCGCTCAATCCGCCACAACGATTTATCGGTTGGCCTTTCCGACTTCCCACACCCTAACTGATCATAAAGGATAACCGGGCGCTCCGCTGCAAGCTCCTTCAGTCCTTGTAGAGAATAACCGGACGAACCCGGTCCTCCGTGCAAAATAATAACAGGAGTCTCCCCTGTCCCGTTATCAAATTTTTGATACCAAACCTTACCCCCGGTTACCTCGATGTAGCCATCCACATGCATAATGATTTCTCCCTTATGTAAATTTTTTGTCCAAGTGATATTGAAATGCATTCAATCGGTAGTTCAATCCTTTTGGTTTGGACTTAATCTTCATTTAATATACAGTTTTTTTGGAATTAATGAAATACTTTCTTCCATTCTTTCCTTTGTTGGAAACCAATCGTATAGTGCCAAAACTTAATGACCATAAAATCGAAAGAAATCAAAGTATTCTAACTAAAAAAATCATCCAGCTTGAATCAAATCTGGATGATCGTTCTTATGTTCGATAAAGATTAATGACATCTTTTAACTAGCTGCAGCAGCCCCTACCGTATTGGAAGCACCGCCGGTACGGTACAGTCCCATAACCAGCGACAATGATTCTCCTCCGCATGGCAACCTCCCTTTTTTTAACACTTCACACAAAAAGCGAATATGAAGGTAATATATCGATTCTTATAGTAAAGATCAGCAACTTTCTTTTATTTTCGGGAATGATAGCCACTTTCTCCATATGGCTGAAGATGATCTAGCCACTTTTCTTCTAGCTTTTGTAACTCTTCTTTCTCGTTGAAATATGCTGTTTCTTTCTTTTTAAGAATTTCCAGCACCTCAAATTCAAAGGAGTCCTTACCATATTCCAACCATTCTTTTTGCAACTCTTTATTCTTGTATCCGTCCATATCCAGCATGAACTTAACTCCATTTAGGGTTTTCAAATTCCTGGTGCTTCCAATATAAATCTTTTGATTTTTGGTATTCTTGATTTGAAAGATTCCTGCTTCAATTGCCGTTTCCTTATACTGCTGCTTTAATTCTTTTTTTCGATCCATTTTATTTACCACCTTTCACTCATTATTTTTTTACCCAATATTGGCTGCCGTCAGGTTTTCGGTCTAAAAATCCGTACTCTATTAAATATCTTCTTATAAGGACATAATCATCATAAAAGAAGTTCAAAATCTGATTTATTTCCTGTTCATCATACGTTCTTTCCCTATCTAGCTGGTTAACAATCTCTCTAAGTACAACGAGTTTTTGCTTTTCTTTCAGTGGGAACTTTTTTACCCGACCTTCTAATCCTTCCGGAAAAAATTTCTTCACAATTTCCTCTTGTTCTTCTTTTGTAAGATTATAGCGCTCATCCAACAACCTAGCTGTTTTCGGAATCGAAACAAAAGCTGGGGCATGTTTGTCTTTTTCCTTTAACAATTCCATTATCGTTAGAAAAGTCCGGGCCTGACGTTCTTTTTCTTTTAAGGAGAACCGATGATGCCTTATGGTCGAGGCACTGCCAATACCCATTTCTTCTTGAACTTCTGTATCGTTTTTTCCCTGATAAAACAAACGAAGAAGCTGATTCTGATGATCCGTGAGCCCTGTTAATTTCTTATCAAGTTCGAGCAAATAGGCAAAAACCGAATGATGAGTATGGTTAATATGGACCCTCATAAAACGTTCAGCTTCGTATAGAATCCCGTCATTAGGATAAACAATCCCCTTTTCTATTATCTCGCCGCATAGAAGGCATATAAACGAATCTGAGTTGTCCATATACCCACGCTTAAGTTCTTCAATTGAAGCATTCCAAAATATTTCCGAAAGCTCCATACTTCAAACACCTGCCATTTTCGTTTGTTCTTTTACAAACGTATTTTTAATTTGTTTGTATATTTATAAATATGTTAATTTAAAGTTTGCATGTTGTCAATGAATAAAAAAGACCCAACATCCTACAACATGTTGGGTCCGGAAGTATAGCTCCCTCAAATAGGTCCACTATTTGAATATGGCTGCTCATTCATCCGTTTCTTATCCACTTTAATCACTCACTCTGTTAAATTAAATCCTCGGGTTGATGTATTTTTTCATTAGGTAAAAAAGAAAACTTAACGCAAGATTAATCAGCGAAAAGAATAACGCAATGCTTGAAAAAGCTAGGATATAGGCATTATATTCGGCGAGTTTTACAATCATCCGATAACTATCCAACTGAAGAACCCCCGAAACGATGTTAAATAACACCAGCACGAAGAAAATCATTAGAAGCCCACGGGCAGACCCTTGAATATCCGCTTTGCTTAAGGCAATATGGGAAGAAATACTGATGGCCAGCACCAAAAAAAGCCAAAAAAGTGGATTGATTAGATTTTCAACGGTAAAGAGACCTTTGGTTAACGCAAACACAGCTCCCCCAGCCATCTTAACTACATTCACATCCAGTATTTCTAAAGAAACATGTTGATGAATGTAGGCGTTAAAAACTATATAGGATTTGGGCACCAGTAAATACATTCCTAAGACCAACGCCCCGATGCCACTAAAAATAGGCCCCATTCCGATAAAAAAATTCCCCATCTTCTGAAACATACTATTTCTGTTATAAGAGTGCTCGACATACCCAAGCACACCAGTAGGGCTGTTAACTTGTAGCAACTTTACCCTTGTTACCCGATGCCCCCAAATAAAACATTGGATAAGATGGCCGATTTCGTGGATGGGAGTACCTATCCACGCGGTTACTAATACCGCACGCGGTCCAAACGTTCGGACTAAGAAAGTACTAGCGTATCGTTCAAGGACTCCCAAAATGAAGCCGACTGCCATCAAAATACCAAAAAGGTACAACAACTCAATCAAGCTTACAAGCAGGATATGTAAAAAAGATAATAGGATATTCATAGTAGGTAAAGGATTCCTTTCAGGCAAATTCTTTTTCTTTCCTTCATGTTATACCATGTTCTCAGAAAACATTCATTCCTTATGACTCTACCTATTAAATAGAAAGGCATTTGATTGATTTCCCCGCTTTATTACGGCGGATTTCCTTTATTAAAGCAGTAATATTCTCCAATGATAAAAACTTCCAATTTAAACAGTTAGGTTATATAAATTGGATAATAGAATCTAATATAACCAAAAAGCTTGAGGACATTTTTCCTCAAGCTTTTTTGATGCCATTTTATGTGTCGTTTTTTCGCCGTCTGATCGTTTATGAAAGATTTGAAGTAGTAGTTCTATATCGGAGTTTTCTTACCAGAATTCCCCTTAAATAAATGAACAATGAACGTTCCCAAGAATACAGCAATTAAAATACTAAAGAATAGTAATTCATCCATACGGAATCCGAAAGCAGAGATAATCATTTTTACTCCAATAATAGCAATTAGGACAAACGCCGTTATTTCAAATTCAGGGACTTTTTCAATTAATGTTAGGAATAATTGGGCTACCCCACGCATCATTAAAATACCTAACACTCCCCCTAGAAATAAGACCCATTCTTGATTAGACACACCAAATGCCGCGATGACACTATCAAAGCTAAAAGCAATATCCATCAGCTCTACAGTTAAAACGGTTCTCCAAAATCCCATTTTCTTGGATGACACTTCATCTTCGTCTTCATTTTTCTTAATAAAGTTTTGAAAGACAATCCAAAGAAGATAATGACCACACACAATTTTAATCCAAGGAATGTTGATTAACGAGACCCCTAAACCAATGGCCAAAATCCGAAAAAAATAGGCACCAATAATTCCATAGAAGAGAGCTTTCTTCCGTTGTTGCTTTGGTAAATGCTTCACCATAACAGCCAAAACGAGAGCATTATCTGCAGATAATAATCCTTCTAGAATAATAAGGGTACCAATCACTCCCCAGTTAGCAGGGTTAGTCACAACATTTTCTAAAGTTTCCAGTGAAAAAAATGTACTATAGCTTCTTATGATTTCTTGGAGGAATTCCATCGGTTCTTCTTTCTTCCCTTCAATTGGTTATTAACTTCTCTTTACTCACCTCCTCTTCCACGTCTAGTGAATTTTCATTTCGATGTATCCATTAACATCGGAGCCAAAGTAAGAAAAACCATCTAACCAATGTGCACAATCTACCTAAAAAAATTTCCTGATCTGTTACACTAGTACAGCTTGTCCCCTTTAATTTCCAACTACAAGTTGCTTACTTATTCAATCACCTATTCTAAATGTATGTAATGCTCTCGAATATATGAACAAAAAACATCCACTAAAACTGAATCAAGGTTCTCAATCAATAACTAATAATTCAAATGATGGATTGGTAAAAACAATGGGGCAAAGAATGATTTTTTTTGCTATTTAATATGCCTCTTAGATAGATGAAAAATCTTCGCTTAATTCTTTTTTGATTTCTTCAAAAAATTTCTTAAACACTTCCATTTGGTCTATGATTTTGTCGAATCAAACAAGAATATATTGTCGATTTAATTTAAGCCAATAACTGAAACTAATACTCTCCTCCATACGACTATTATGTTATTACAAAATAAAATTCATTTTTAGGGGGTAATAAAATGAATCAAAGTTTACGGTTATCAAAAGGATTTTTGGCAGGTCTTATTACTTTGGCATTGGCAATTGCATTGTTGTTTTCACCATTTTTACAAAGAGCTGAAGCATCCGTGTCCTGGGGTCAGGAAGTAACTACCGTGGCCGAGCGATTCATAGGGAAAGATTATAAATGGGGTGGAAATACTCCTAAGGGCTTCGACGCATCTGGTTATACCCAATATGTTTTTAAAAACTCTCCTGCAAAAATGAATCTTCCTCATTCCTCTAAAGAACAATATAAACTTGGTAAAGCTATAGGAAAGAAAAATCTCAAAGAAGGCGATTTAGTTTTCTTTAACACGGATGGAAAAGGAGTATCATTTGTAGGAATCTACCTAAATAAAAATCAATTTCTTGCCGTTACCGTTAGCAAAGGCGTTTCGATCCAATCATTAAACACAAAATATTGGAAGGATCGTTATGTCGGTGCGAAAAGAGTGGTCAAAGAGTAGAAAATTAAAATAGATAAATAAGCGAAATACAAGCGGTCAAGAATGATCGCTTGTATTTACCCTTCCTTCCTCTCGGTCATTTACTTTTTTCAACATCCATATTTCACTATTTTCATTAAGGGGTAGTGTCAGGAAAACGCGATTAACAACGTTATGGAAATCCAAATATATTTAAAAGCCTAATTTCTCGAGAAATTAGGCTTTAGTTAATTTATTAACTGCTATTCTAGTTATCCGTAGATCCTTTGCTTAGATTTACGTGTCTAAGCATGGTCACAATGATTACTGCTACAACAAGCAGTAGGACTGCACTTACTCCTGCAACAGTATTCATACCAATTGTGAAGGCTTCCCGTGCTATGGTCAGCAGTGAATGGCCTAATGAATTTGGAATATCTTGTGCAACTTCTATTGCTCCTGCGATGTTGTCCCGTGCTATTTGTGATGCTCTATTCGGTAGTTCTTGTGGAATTAAGTCGGCCATTCGATTTCTATATACTGCAGTACTGATACTACCTAAAACAGCGAGTCCCAAGGCAAAACCAAATTCGGCGCTAGTCTGCGACAGCCCACCAGCTGATCCTGCCCTCTCAGGTGGCGCTGATCCAATAATCATATTAGGAGATAAGGTCATCAATGGACCTGAGCCAAAGCTGGTGAGAGCATAACCGACTACTAATAAAGTCAAGCCAGTATTCATTTCCACCTGGGAAAGCAATAAGAGACCTGTTACAGAAGCCGCAAGTCCTCCCCCAATCAGATAGGCAGGACGAATTTTTTGTGCAATTATAGGGGATACAAGAAAACTAATCATTTGTGAGCTCACTGCAGGAAGCATCCATAAAGCTGTTTGTAAGGGAGGAAGCCCTTTAACTAATTGAAGGTACTGCGTGACAAGCAGCATAATGATACCCATGAGCATGGTCCCCGCCAGTTGTCCTCCAACCGCTGTGCTTAAGGTTCGATCTGAAAATAGTCTCAGATCGAGCAATGGGTTTGTTAACGTACGTTGTCGCTTTACAAAAACGACAATGATCCCCAATCCTGCCATGATTAACAAGAAGTTCAACAGATTCCACCCATAATTAGCTATCTCCTTGAAACCATAAATTAAAGGTAAAATAGAAGCCAAAGATAGAAAAACGCTAAATAAGTCAAGCCGACCTGCATTTGTATTTCGGTATTCAGGTAGAAGTACTGGACCTAGCAAAACTAACACGATCATAGCAGGTACACCAAGCAAAAATACCGACCCCCACCAATATTTCGCCAGTAGAACGCCTCCAATCAACGGCCCTATTGCGGCCCCTCCCATGAATCCGGCCATCCAGATACTAATAGCAATTCCACGTTGTTTAGAATCGGAGAACATGGTGCTAATCAGAGCTAACGTGGAAGGAGCAATGGTAGCCCCAGCAATTCCGAGCAAAGCTCTAGACATAATTAACATCACAGGATTTATTGAAAAAGCTGACAGAACGGAGGCCAAACCGAATGCCGATGCCCCAATCAATAGCAACTTGCGCCTGCCGATGCGGTCTCCAAGTGTGCCCATTGTAATTAGGAATCCTGCAAGCATGAATCCATATATATCCATGATCCAAATTTGTTCAACGCTGCTAGCCTTTAAGTCTATACTAAGGTATGGTAGCGCTAGAACAAGTACAAATAAATCGATGGACACAAGCAAACTGGCAAAGACCAAGACAGCAAGACCAAGCCAATCCTTTGCGTCTGCCTTCTTTTGAATCACTGTCATTGATTTTGCTCCGTCATAGACTCGTGTTTCAACACTTCACCCAGCTTATCCAACATGATCTTCGTACCATGTTCTCGGGCTTCTGGCGAATCATGACCATCGAGGAAAGCGCCCTGTTCAGTAAATATCAACCGAGTCTCTGATTCCTCTTGTTTAAATTCAACAGTGGCCACCGATACAGAGATACGTGTTTCACCCATATCCATGGTGTAAGTATAGACAATGCGTTGATTCGGTACAATTTCTTCATATCGTGCGTTAAATCTGTAAACAGGTCCCCCTGGTGGCCCTCCTTGGTTACTCTCCCGTCCTCCTACACGAAAGTCAAATTCTTCGGCCTTCTGAAACCATTGGGACTTAATAGTTGGGTCGGACCATGCCTCAAAAACACGATCACGATTGGTATAATATACTCTTTCCACAACAAAGGTATCATGCGTAGCAAATCGATTATTCATTATTTGTTCCTCCTTTTTCCGAATCATTCGGATATCTGACAAGAAAATTGCCGAGTCTGTCTAAATGGTGCTCTACGTTCTTTTGTCTTCCAATAAAATAGGATTGATGACTCTTTTTCATCATACCAAGCAACTTTGTAAAATCTTCAACCGTTACAGGTTTATTTATTTGCATAAGACTTGAGATATTTTGTAGTTCTTTTAATAATTTTTGCTGCATACTGATATTTTCCTTCAAACGACTTATTTGAAGAGATATCACTTCTGTTGGATTATAATCCTGATTATCTAAAACAAATTTGACTTCCTCTAATGATAATCCTAATTCCTTTAAGGCAAGAATTTGCTGCAATCGTGAAAGATCTGACTCATTATATAGCCTGTATCCTCCATTTGAATAGTCTGACGGAGAATACAAACCAATTTGGTCATAATAACGCAAAGTCCGAATCGTTAATCCTGTCAACTTAGCAAGTTCTCCAACTTTCCAGTTATTGTTCTTAGAAATAATCATCACCTCGTTTCGCGCGCATTTATTACCGGTATTTCCATAATAAACCATTACGTTGCGTAATGGTCAAGGCTAATAAATCATTATTTCATAATTTTTTCTTTTTTGGAATATGGATGGTTAACAATTATTCTTTGATAGGCGGTAGAACCAGCAACTGAGACTTAAGAGGCGACGTAACCATAAAAGTGACACAAAAGTCCTGAAAATATAGAGGTGTCCACGGCATACAATATGAGTATGGGCAGACACCTAAACGTTCAACGCGAAGCGGCGAACGTTAGCGTTTTTTTGGCACGTTTCCACGAGGCGGGTGGCATCTTCCGTCTCATTTTATTCTGAATTATATGGCTGACTCAAGACCGCTCAGACTTTCAACGGAATTTGAGAAATGATGCGCGGCAGAATTAGTAACACTGCAGCTAATAACAGTAACTCAGAGCCTAATACTGCCAGTTCCGATAAGGCAAGAATTCCAGGTACAGTAGTCATGGCATGAAACATCACTACAGCACCTAAAATCCCAAATATCGCCATGTGCCATTTTCGGAGTTGAAAACCCACCACAGAACTCCAGCCTATGAGAAAAAACAGCGGCATATGCAGATAATGTGTAATTGCAGACAACAGTGAAATGTTTTCAAAGTATATGATTGAAGCTAAAATCGGTATGAGCAGAAACAGTGATGTAATGCTTATGGCTCCAGTATAGGCCCAAAAGAACTGTTTTCTGGTCAGGCCCCGTGACACATATAGTTTTGTTGCAACCAGTGGATATACAATTCCCATTACCAGAAGGTATATTTTAGGGGCATATATGATGGAATCCCGTATCCATAAAGTATCATCGATTTTTACATAAGAAAATACTATAAGAACTATAGCCATTGTCAAGGCATAGATGCCTATAAACCAACATGTGGCCTTAGCCTGTGTTGATAGTAGAAGCTTCAAAGCTTTTTTCATCATTACTCTTTTCCTCCTTTTTCGGTCATGTAGATGAATAAATCCTGCAGCGAGGGCTGAGAGAATTCAAGACCTACTTTTGCGGCGTCAAGACGGTCCTGTTCTGACAATTCCCCGAACAATACAGCCTCTTTCTGCCGGCCTAAGGTTCGCTGCAACAAGCTTTCACGACCGTTAACGAAGCTGTCTACGGCTTCGCTAAATCCTGTTACGGCTGTTCCTTTTGAACGCAGGGTATCACAGTCGTCGTGGGCAATTACCTGTCCCTTATTAATAATTATAGCTTCGCTGAAAAGCCCCTCCATCTCATTGATAAAATGTGTTGAAAACAAAATAAGCTTTGGCCTCTGGGTATAGTCTGATAAAAGTTCGCTAATAAACAACTTGCGTACGGCGGCATCCATGCCGAGATATGCTTCGTCATAAATGGTAATCGGCGTCTGTCCGGCTAGCCCGATAATCACATGTACTGCTGAACGCATACCGTGACTTAAGGCTCCCATTGTTTTCTTCATCGGTATTTCAAACAGCTTTATAAGTTTTTCTGCATAGGCGGCATCCCAGTTAGGACGGAGCGCAGCCGTTATTTTAAACAGGTCTTTTACATGTAAGGCATTTTCTGTTTCATTCTGATTGTCATAAATATAGGCGATTTGTGGCATTATGTTCCTGTTTTCATAAGGATTTTCGCCGGATATGGTTATTGTTCCTGAGGTTGGTCTGCGGTAGGCGCTGAGCAGCGACAAAAGTGAGGTCTTTCCTGCACCGTTCCTGCCAATCAGCCCGCAGATTGCCTGCTCGGGAAGGTTTAAACTTATATTATTCAATGCAAGGGTATTTCCGTATTTAAGTGATACATTTTCAAGATTAATCATTTTTTTTCTCCTTTCCACGCACTATCGATCATTTCATGAATCTCCCGAAGGGTAAAACCCAGGGGCTTTGCCAGGGCCGTAAGAGGCTCTACCTGTTCCTGGAAAAATGCCTGTGAAAATCGTCTTTTAAGCTTTTCAGGTGCATCGGGGCTCACATACATTCCAAGCCCGCGCTTTTTAAAAATTATTCCCTCATCCACCAGAAGGTTAATCCCTTTCAGTACGGTGACGGGATTTATGTTGTAATGGCTGACAAGCTGGCTGTTTGAGGGTATCTGTTCTTCAGGTGCCAGCCGCCCGTTAAGAATATCCTCCTCAATGGCCTCTTTGATTTGCAGATAAATGGGACGGTTACTATCCAGATCTGACTTCATGACGCCCTCCTTTCATTTATAGTGTTATTGTATACTGGTGTTATATAAGAGTATAACACCTCTTGGTAAATATTTCAAGTGTAGATTTAAAATAAGTTTGATTAAATTTACTTAATAAACCTTGATAAAGGAACAAATAGAAAAAGCGTGTTTTGAAAAAAGATTGATCAAAACACGCTTTTTCTACATTCAATTGAATTATCTTTTTTTAAAAAAGTTTGATAACTTTGTGATCCTTGCTCAATTAAAGCGCCCGATTATTAAAAAGGGAATATCATAATTTTTTAAACATCCGCATATTTACTTTACAGTTCCGTGAAGGATTGAGTGGTTATATAAAAGATGATAATTAAAGGAAGATTATTTTCGGAAGTTCTTTCACTTTGTCCCTATTTTTGTCCACATAAAATGCTTTTAGTTGGTATGGTCATGAGTGTTTTTTATTAACCCAACCAAATTCCATCGGGGATGAAGTGTTAATGATACCATCTTTAATGATATATATTGTATTTTATCTTTGGAATGTGAAATATTATTAATTTCTATTCAAACGATAGATTAGTTGCACAACGCCAGAGGAGAACGTTCTTGTATTAACCATTTTTAAATTCAAGCTTTGCTTTATATCAATAAATAACGGTTTTCCTTCTCCCAAAATAACAGGGTGAACAGATAATCTAAATTCATCAA